>CANRKA010000026.1 GCA_947631025.1 uncultured Clostridia bacterium
TCTTCTGAATTAACTAAATCTATTTTTACCTTTACATTATTTGCAAAACCTGCATGTGTTAAGCTCTCTATTACAGATATATAAGCGTCTTCTAATCTTACATATTTTCCAACAACTGCAACTTTTACTTCTTTTTCTTCTATTTTTCTTATATTTTCAATCATTTTTTTCCATTTTATATTATCTGGAATGTATCTGTCTAATCTTAAATAATTACATACTTCTCTTGCTAGTCCTTCCTCTTCTAACATTAATGGTACTGCATATAAACAATCTACTGTTCTATTTTGTATAACACTATTTTTTCTTACATTGCAAAATAAAGATATTTTTTCTTTCATATTTTCTGGTATATCTATTTCGCTTCTACATACTAGTATTTGTGGTTTTATTCCTAAACTTTGTAGTTCTTTTACAGAGTGTTGGGTTGGTTTGGATTTTAATTCATTTGAACCGTTTATATATGGAAGCAATGTTACATGTATATATAAAACATCTTCTAAATTCTTTTCAACTCCTACTTGTCTTATTGCTTCTATAAAAGGCAAACTTTCTATATCTCCAACTGTTCCTCCTATTTCTGTTATTACTATATCTATATCTTCGTTTTCAAAGCTATATATATGGTCTTTTATCTCATTTGTAATATGTGGAATTATTTGTACTGTTTTTCCTAAATAATCTCCTCTTCTTTCCTTTTCTATTACATTTGAGTATATTCTTCCTGTTGTTATGCTTGAATTTCTAGTTAAATTCTCATCTATAAATCTTTCATAATGACCTAAATCTAAATCTGTTTCTGCTCCATCATCTGTAACAAATACTTCTCCGTGTTCATATGGGTTCATTGTTCCTGGGTCTACGTTTATATATGGGTCTAATTTTTGTATTGTTACTTTATATCCTCTATTTTTTAATAATCTTCCGAAGTGATGCTGCTGTTATTCCTTTTCCTAGTCCTGATATTACTCCACCTGTTACAAATATGTATTTTGTGTTCATATATTTTCCCCTTTCTAAATAATAATCTTGAAAACGTAATCATTTTTATTAAAGTAGAACTTTTATATAACTTTCCTATTATATAAAAAATAGATTAAAAAAAATCACCAGAAAATTCGGTTTTTTTTTAATCTATTCTTAAAATATTAATTGAATTATAACATTGTATTTTTTATTTTGCAATAATTTTATTTAATTTTAAATTTCTAAAATTAAGAATTAAAAAAAAATGTGTATTATAATAATTTTGTGTTATAATAATTTAAATTAATTTTAGGAGGTTTTTTTATGACACCACATAACGAAGCAAAAAAAGAAGATATTGCAAAAGTAGTTATTATGCCGGGAGACCCACTTCGTGCTAAATATATTGCTGAAAATTTTTTAACTGGTTATAAATTAGTTAGCTCTGTTAGAAATATATATTGCTACACAGGTAAATATAAAGATAAAGAAATAACTGTTATGGCATCTGGTATGGGTATGCCTAGTATGGGAATTTATTCCTATGAGCTTTTTAAATTTTATGATGTAGATACAATTATAAGAATTGGCTCTTGTGGAGGCTATGGCTTAAATTTAAAATTGTTTGATATTATTTTATCTGAGCAAGTTTATTCTGAAAGTAATTATGCTCTTCAAGCAAATAATGAAAATTGTCATCTTGTTGAATCTTCAGATTTAATTAATTCCATTATAGAAGATACTTCTAAGGAAATTAATGTTCCTATTATAAAAGGTACTACAACATGTACAGAATGTTTTGATTTATATATGAAAGATGTAAGCAAAGTTTTAGATAGAATCCCTAGTAATTTAAAACCTATTGGATGTGAAATGGAAGCATTCGCTTTGTTTTATAATGCTAAATTACTTGGTAAAAAAGCTTCTTGTTTAATGAGTGTAGTTGATATTAATAGCAATAATAAACCTCAAAGTGCAACTGCTGAGGAAAGAGAAAAAGGTTTAAATAATATGATTAAATTAGCTTTGGAAAGTGCAATTAAAATTTAACTTTTTTCTATTTAATTTATATAATTTCATAAATAAAAGCTCCTTAATTTACTATTTAAGGAGCTTTTATTTTAAAAATGCTTTTATATTTATACTAAATTTATAATTTTAGGCACAAATATTAATAAACCTATTATTGCAGAAGATATTGCTAATATTAACACTGCCCCTGCTGATACATCTTTTGCTATTTTTGCCTTTTCGTTTTTTTGTGGCATTATTATATCTACTGTTTGTTCTATTGCTGTATTAAATAGTTCTGCTGAAATAACTGCACCAAATAAAGCTATACATATTATCCATTCTAACATACTTAGTTGTAATAATATGCCTGCTATTATTACAACTAACATAATTGCTACATGTATTTTCATATTTTGTTCTTTTTTAAAACTTGTCCATATTCCCTCAAATGCGTATTTAAAACTATAGATTAACTTTTTCATTTTTTTCTCTCTTTCATTTTATATATTTTTTTATATTCTTTGCTAGGCTTTCTGTTATTCCCGGCACTTTGGCTAATTCTTCTATTTTTGCTTTTTTAATTTCTTCTATTGAACCAAATTCTTTTAGTAATTTTTTCTTTTTTACTTCTCCTATTCCTTCTATTTCATCTAATACTGACTTTGTTATTTGCTTATCTCTTAATTTTTTATGATAGCTTATTGCTGTATCATGTACACAATCTTGAAATTCGGTTATTTTATTCATTAGCCTTTCTGATAATTTTATTTCGTTTCTTTTCTCATCTATTAATGCTCTTGTTCTATGCTTATCATTTTTTACCATTCCATAAATTACTATTTTATCTTCTAAATTAAGTTTTTGCAAAATCTCTTTAGTAGCTTTTATTTGTGTTATTCCTCCATCTACAAATATTGCATCTGGAAGTTTTCCAAATCCGGTTACTATTATCATTTTGTATTGAATGTTTTAGTCTTCTTTCTATTACTTCTGCCATACATTTTGGGTCATCCTGACCAAATACTGTTTTTATTTTAAATCTTCTTGATAAATTCTTTTTTATAATTCCGGTCTTTCATTACACACATTCCTGCAACAATGTTTGTTCCTGATATATTTGAAATATCAAATGTTTCTATTTTTCTTGGTAATTTTTCTAATCCTAAAGTCTCTTTTAGTTCTAGTAATATACTTTGCTTTTCTTCATTTTTGTTTTTTAATGTTACTTTAGCATTATTTTCGGCCATTTCAACAAATCTTAACTTTATTCCTTTTTGTGGCACCTTTATTTCTACTTTTCTTTGTGCTGCTGTGGATAACATTTTCTCTAAAGCTTCTCTATCCTCAATTTCAGTTCCTATCATTATTTTATTTGGCAGCTTTTCTTGTCCTACATAGTATTGTTTTATAAAACCAGATATTACTTCATTGTCTTCCATATCATTTAGATTATTAAAAAAGTAGTGCTTCCTTCCTACCATTTTACTTGAGCGTACAAAAAATACTTCTATACATATTTCTAATTCTCCCCTTGCTAATCCTATTACATCTATATTATTTTCAGATATGTTAGAGACTTTTTGTTTTTGACTTACCCTTTCTATTGCAAGTTTTTTATCTCTTATATATGCTGCATTTTCAAAATCTAATTTTTTGGATGCTTCCTTCATTTGCATATCTAATTCTTTTAATATTTTATCTATTTTTCCTTCTAACAAGTCTATTATTTCATTTATTTGTTTCATATAGTCTTGTCTTGAAATATATCTCATACATGGTGCTGAACATCTTTTTATATGATAATTTAAGCATGCTCTATCTTTGTGTTTAAAATTTCTACATTGACGTATTTTATATTTTTGTTTTATAAAATCTACCATTTCTTTTGCAGCTCCTGCACTTACATATGGGCCAAAATATTTTGAACCATCATTTATTACTCTTCTTGTAATTACTACATTTGGAAATTCTGATTTTATATCTATTTTTATATATGGATATGTTTTATCGTCTTTTAAAAGTACATTAAATTTTGGTTTATATTTTTTTATTAAATTACATTCCAAAATTAGAGCTTCTGCTTCATTGTCTACAACTATATATTCAAAATGATCTATTAAAGAGACCATCCTTTTTATACGCTCTGTTTTATCTGTTTTTCTAAAATATGATCTTACACGATTTTTTAATGATATGGCTTTTCCTACATAAATAACTTCATCTTCTTTATCGTGCATTATATATACGCCAGGTTTTGCTGGCAATTTTTTTAATTCTTCTTCAATATTATATATAAGTATTCACTCCAATCTTTTTCTTCTCTTTTATATTATACAAATTTTTTATTTATTAATCAATAAAACACTATGAACTTATTTCTAAATTCAAAGTGCTTATTTTAGTCTTACCTAAAAAACTTTTTTTATTTTAATAAGCCTATAATGAAGTATTTTAAGCCAAATAATTAAATTATTTGGCTTAAGTAAATCACTTTTTTTCTAGAGTTTAAAAATTATTATTAAAATTATTTTAGACTTGCCTATTTTTTACTTTTAATGTAATATAATATTATTGAAAGCTTTATACAAATAAAACTTTATTTTTTTAAGGAGGGTTGTTTTTATTAATTTATATTTTAGCGCCAGGACAGCTTTTTTAGCTGTTGACGAGGTTAGAACTTATCGAAGTATTCGGCGGATGGTTCTATGGCTTGGCTAAAGTCAGTATGTATTAACAAAAACTAATAGTAATGTTAGAACAAATTTAATACAATTTAGCTTTTATTTGTGTTGCTTTCTTAAATATTTTTTAATTTTAAGGAGGTACGCTTATGTGCGGAATTGTTGGTTACTTAGGTAACAAAAAAGCCTGCCCAATTTTAGTTAATGGGCTTAAAAAATTAGAATATAGAGGTTACGACTCTGCAGGTATTTGTGTTTTAGAAAAAAATACACTTGCTGTAAAAAAAGATAAAGGTAGAGTTAAAAATTTAGAAACTTTAGATGGTATTAATTCTTTAGAAGGAACCCTTGGTATTGCTCATACTAGATGGGCAACCCATGGTAAACCTTCTAAAGACAATGCACATCCTCATATGGACAATAGTAAAACTTTTGCTGTTGTTCATAATGGAATTATAGAAAACTTTAAAGAATTAAGAGAATTCTTAGGTAATAATAATTATAAATTTTATTCCGAAACAGATTCTGAAGTTATTCCTAATTTAATTCATTATTATTATTCAAAAGGAAATAATTTTATAAAATCTGTAAATTTAGCTTGTAAAGATTTAAAAGGCAGTTATGCTTTAGAAATTATATGCAAAAATGAACCTGATACTTTAATTGTTACAAGAAAAGATAGTCCTTTAGTAATTGGAACATCAGAAAATGGAACCTATATTTCTTCAGATATTCCTGCATTAATCGCTTATACAAATAACTTTTGCTTTTTAAATGATACGGAACTTGCTTTAATTACTAAAAATAATATAGAATTTTTTGATTGTAACTTAAATTCAATTAATAAAGAATTTTCAAATGTTGAACTTTCAGCAGAAAGCTGTGATAAAGGCAATTTTGAAGATTATATGCTTAAAGAAATTTATGAACAACCAAATTCTATTAGAGAAACAATTGGTAATACATTAAATGGCGAAAAAATTGTATTTGATACTCTGCAATTATCTAAAAAGTATTTATCTACAATAAAACAAATATATATTGTAGCTTGTGGCACTGCAATGCACGCTGGTCTTGGAGTAAAGCCTAATTTTGAAAAATTCTGCAATATTCCTGTATGTGTAGATATTGCTTCTGAATTTAGATATAGAAATCCACTAATAGATGAAAATACATTGTGCATATATATTAGCCAATCTGGTGAAACTGCAGATACAATTGCAGCTCTTAAGCTTGCTAAATCTAAAGGAGCAAAAACAATTGCAGTTACAAATGTAATAGAAAGCTCTATTACAAGAGAAGCAGACTACTTTGTATATACTCATGCAGGTCCAGAAATAGCTGTTGCTTCTACAAAAGCATATACATCACAACTTGTTTTATTAAATATTATGGCTCTTTATTTTGCTGAGATTTTAGAGACAATTTCAAAAGAAGAAATAAATAAATTAAAAAAGGAAATTTTATTACTTTCTAAAAAAGTAGATGAAATATTAAAAAATACAGATAAAATTAAAAGGCTCGCTAAACAAATATATAATAAAAGAGATGTATTTTTTATAGGACGTGGACTTGACCACACAGTTGCATTAGAGTCAGCATTAAAATTAAAAGAAATATCTTATATACACTCTGAAGCATATGCCGCTGGAGAATTAAAACATGGACCAATTGCATTAATAGAGAAAAACGTTCCTGTAATTAGTATTGTAACAAATCCAGATTTAGCAGATAAAACCATTAGTAATATACAAGAAGTAATTACTCGTGGAGCAACAAGTATAGTAATTACAAATCAAAATATAAATGAATCTAACTTTGATTTTGTTTATAAAATACCAGAAACTTTAGAATATTACACCCCTATAATATCTGTTATTCCTTTACAAATACTTGCATATTATGTAACAAAAGAAAAAGGATTAGATGTAGATAAACCTAGAAATTTAGCAAAATCAGTAACTGTAGAATAATAAATTTATTATAAGTTATTTTCATATAAGCAAAAAAAAAAAAAATAAACTAATTATAATATTAGTTTATTTTTTTTGCTTATTATTCAGTTTGAACTTTTTTTGCAACTATAGCAAAACGTCCATCTTCTTGAGAGAATTCGCAAGTAGATAAAGTTAATAACTGTTCTCCATATGTTGCATTAACTCCAGTATCATATATACTAGCTTTTTTAGCATTTTTTACAAAGTCATTATATTCTGTTTCATTTTTTGCATTTACAAAATAGTAATAACGGAATACATTTTTTTCGCTTTTATAATAAACTCTTGAATAAAATACTGCTAAAATTTCGTATGTTGCATCTTCTCTATTTGTTGTAAATCTTATTTGTTTATGAGTATTATAGTAATCTTCTTTTTTGTAGTTCATAAGTCCTGTAAACATTTCTTTACTTCCTCTATTATTATGACCATATATTAAATAATTTGTACTTGGAAGATCTAAATCAAATTTTTCATCTAAGAATAAAGAACCATCTATTGAATATTCTTTTTTATAATTATGTGTCATATAAAAATTATTATTGCTTTTAGATTGCACTACAGGGTAATTTATATTGCTATCTTCTATTTCTAACCATCCAATTATATCTGGATTTTGCTGTTGTAATTCCTCTAATTTTAACATTCTTTCTGATTTTTCAGGCTCTTGTTCTACTACCTCTGGTGTTTCTTCAATAAACTCTTGAACTTCTTCGTTAGATTTTTTGCTTTTATAATTGTTATATGCTAAATAGCAAAGGACTAAAATGCTTACTATTAATATAAGTATAAAAATTATTTTAATAAACTTCTTATTTGTATTTTTCTTTTTTACACGTTTTCCCTTTTTCATAATTTTACCTCTTACTTATAAATATTTTTATCAATTGGCATAGAAATTTCCCCTAAACTTAGGAGAAATTTCTATACTAATTAATTAAAGATATTAGAGGAAAAATGTTAGTTTTTCCTCTAATATGTAATAATTATTAATAATTATCTTTTTATTATAGCGATTCCAGCTATAGATACCATAGCAGAAATTAATGCTATTGCAGCTACACTTGAACCTGTTTTGTATGTTGTGTCTTTTTCTTCTTTTTTAGCTTCTGCAGCTTTTTTAGCTTCTACTTCTTTAACTACTTCTTCATATTTAGCTTCATTCCATAATACATCATCTGTATCTTTATCTTTTAAAGTGATACCTTTAGCTTTAATAATAACATTTATTGTGTGTGTTGCTTTTACATTATCACTACCATCTAACCATTTAACTGTTAATGTATAAGATAAATCTTTACCATTTTCAACAGCATCTTTTAATTTATCTGCACTAACAGCAAAGAAATGAACTATAGATGTTCCACTATCTTTATCACCATTGCTTTTTTCCCATTTTGAAACTTCTTCCCCAGTTGCTGTTGCTTTAATACCAACCCAAGCAAATCCACCTGGACGTTCTTTAATAGGGTCTGCCTCAACTGTTTTTAAATTAGCTGAATCATATACAACTGTTGTTGTATCTCCTTCAGTAGTTATAGTTGGAACTGGTGCTCCACTTACATATGAGTCACTAGCTGTATTGTCTGTAACTGTTGTTTCAACAGCAGCATTAACAATACTTGTTAAAGAAAAAGCTAAAAATAATGTAGTAGCCATTGCTACAATTGAAAGTAATTTCTTTTTCATAATTTCCCTCCTTTTTTGTTTTTATACCTTAATTTTAACATATAAATATATTTTGTCAATATTTATTTTATTACATTTCTTTAACATTTGTATTAATAATTGTAAAATAAAAAAGTTATATAATTACAACTCTTATATAACTTTTTTATTTTTTAATTCCATTTTTAATTCCAAATTTAGTATTATACCGCGTTTTTTTGCTTTTCCTAATAAATAATCTAATTTAGACTGATTTGCTTTTATTTGATATGAATAATAGTCTATTAATTCATCTTCTGCATATTCAAAATTATTTCTTGCAATTTCTAATTCAGCTTTTGTTTTTAACACACTTTTTATTAATTCTTCTTCTTTTTCTTTTTTTGTTATATCTTTAATCTTTTGTTCTTTAATGTATTCTTCTTCCATAAATTCTCTCCTATACTATAAATTACTATTAATAGTATATGCTCTAAGTATTGAATTTATGCTTTAAATTGTAAATTGCATTTAATTTACATAACGCGTACAATTTTAAAAATATATATTTAATATAAAAAAAAGACCCTCTATTTAAAGAGAATCTTTTTAACTATAATATTACTATTATTAATTTTATAAAAGATATTAGAGGAAAAATGTTAGTTTTTCCTCTAGTATGTAATAATTATTAATAATTATCTTTTTATTATAGCGATTCCAGCTATAGATACCATAGCAGAAATTAATGCTATTGCAGCTACACTTGAACCTGTTTTGTATGTTGTGTCTTTTTCTTCTTTTTTAGCTTCTGCAGCTTTTTTAGCTTCTACTTCTTTAACTACTTCTTCATATTTAGCTTCATTCCATAATTCTTTTGAACCAGTTTCATCTTTTAAAGTAATACTATCAACTTTTACAACAACATTGATTGTGTGAGTTGCTTTTACTTCGCTACTACTATTCATCCATTTTACTGTTACAGTGTATACAATATCTTCACCTTTTTCAGTAGCTTCTTTAAGTTTATCTTCACTAACACCGAAATATTCTTCATATGTAGTTTTTGATACTTCTGCATCACTTCCTATTTGATATTTTGTAATATCAAGGTCATTTGGTGCAGTTGCTTTAACACCAATCCAAGCATATCCAGCTGGACGTTGAATAGCTGGATTTCCAGGAACAACCTTTAAATCTATTGCAGAATATGTAAGTGTTGTTTCTGAATCAGAAGTTTCTATTTTTGGACTAACAGTACCTGAAGCAATAGTATCTTCATTTGTAATATTTTCTACTGTTGTACCAGCAGCATTAACAATACTTGTTAAAGAAAAAGCTAAAAATAATGTAGTAGCCATTGCTACAATTGAAAGTAATTTATTTTTCATAATTTCCCTCCTTTTTATGTTTTTATATCTTAATTTTAACATATAAATATATTTTGTCAATGTATCTTTTATTGCAATTTTTTAACTTTTATATAATAATTTATGAAAATATTTGTAAAATAATTAGTAAAACTGCACCAGGAATTCCTAAAATTCCAACTAATAACGAAGTAAAAATATTTAATCCAATGTGAAAATTAAATATGCTTCCCACCCAATTTATTCCATAAATTAATATTGCCCCAAATACAGAATTTATTATTAATTTTAGTATGGTTTTTAATGGTAAAATAAATAATTTCCCGAAATAAAAATAAAAAACTTATACAAGCTATAAATATAATTATACTATTTGTATCCAATATTAATCACCTCTATTTATAAATATTATGTTTAATTTTAGACAAATATTATAAAAATATAAGAGTTACATATATTTGTAACTCTTATACTATTTTTTAGATATATTTTCTTTTAAGCTTCTCTTCTCCAATAAAATAAATATTGCTGTGCTATTCCTGCTAAATTACCATATTTTTTATTTGCTAAACTAAGTATTTCGTTTTTGCTTACTTTATTTTCATTTTCGTTTTTTATGTATAAATCATTCATTACTCTTCTTACCCATACATCTATTGGAAATACTTCAAATCTTTTTAATGTTGAAAATAAAAGGATACAGTCTGCAACTTTTGGGCCAACTCCAGAAAGCTTTAATAGTTCTTGCCTAACTTTTTGTGTATCTTCTTCTTTTTGCAGTTTTTCTAAATCTACTTGTTTGTTTAAAATCATTTGTGTTGTTTCATATAGCCTTACATCTCTAAATCCTAATCCTAATTTTCTGTATTCTTCTACTGTTACATTTTTTAATTCTTTAGCAGTTGGAAATGCATAATATTCTTTATTTCCCCAAATTATTTTTTTACCATATTTTTTAGATAATCTTTCTATTATACCTTTTATTCTTGGAATATTGTTATTTGCAGATATTATAAAAGAAATTATTGTTTCCCATAAGTCTTGATTTAAAATTCTTATTCCTTCTCCATATTTTATAGATTTTTCCATATTACTATCTATTTTTGAAAGTTTAGATTTTATTTTTTTATAATCTCTTTTTAAGTCAAAGTAATCTTCTACAACATCTTGTATTTTACCTTCGCAAACTCCATTAAAAATTATGTTATTTCCTTCTTTTTTTATATTTATCACATTACCCTTAAATACACCTGTGTAGCTTCCATCCTTTTCTATATTCCATCTAAAACATTGTCCACATTCAAAAATATCTTTTAAATTAAATGAATCTTGATTTTTTAATATATATTTTTGCTCTTGCATTTTATCACCTAATATAATTTTAACATATACAATAACAAAGTCAATGGAGATAAAATCTAATTTAGAAAATTTATATTATACACATTAATTTTTATATATGCCATACAATGCATTTTAATAAATTTTACACTTTTATTTTTTAAATCCTACTCCAAAAACTTCTCTTGCATTTGAAATTATTATAAATGCGCGAGGGTCAATTTTTTTTGCAATGGATTTTACTTTTATTGCATCCCCTCTTCCTGCTGCACACATTAGTACTAAATCATCTTTTTTTGTATACATTCTTTTTCCATAAAGACCAGTTGTACCTCTTTTTATTTCGTCTCCTATTTTTTCTGCTATTTTATCGTTCTCATCCGATATTATAAAAATTAATTTTGTAAAATAAATTCCCTCAAAAATTATATCTATTATTTTTCCCATTAAATATATTGCAATAGCAGAATACAAACCAATTTCTATCTCCTTAAAAATAAGAATATTAAGCATAATAACTATAATATCTATAATAACTATCATATTACTTATTCTTAAATTTGGGTTATATTCTTTTGCTATATGACTTACAAGTTCACTTCCTCCTGTTGACCCATTTGCTTTTAAAATAATTGCAGTTCCTATTCCTACTATTATTCCTCCATAAACGCACGCTAAAAAGCTATCTCCTGTAGCAGGATTTATTTTATTAAATATATCTAAAAACACAGATAATGAAATTGTTCCTAAAATAGATTTATAAAAAAATTTTTTCCCTATTTTAAACCATGCAACTATAAATAGCGGAATATTTAATATTAAGTTTGATAAACCAATAGGTATTTTAAAAAGATAATAAAATATTGTAGATATACCTGCAAAACCACCTGTTGAAAGCTTACTTGGCAATAAAAATAATGATATTCCTAATGCCATAATACTGGAACCTATAAGTATTTCTAATATTTCAATTATATATTGTTTAATAATTTTTTTCATAAAAAATCACCTTTATTGCTATTATCTGCAAATAAAGGTGATTTAATACAATCTATATTTTTTATTTTTCATCTAAAAAATCTGTATATTTTTTTAATATATTTATTTCTAATTTTCCTGGTCTTATTTCATTATCTTCTACAACTTTTGCGTCTACATTATAAAATTCTTTTAATTTTTGAATATTTTCCTTTTTATGTCCAATTGCATTATTCATATCTTCTGAATTGACTCTAATTTCTACTTCTTTTACTTTTACATTAAATTTTTTTATTTTGTTTACAATGTTGTCATACCAAATTCCAGATTCAACAAGTTGTCTAAATGCTGGATGATATGGTCCTGCAACAACCTCGCTACCTTCACTTTCTGGATTTGTTATTTCTTCTGTATTTTGAAGTCCTATTCTTATTACTTTTATTTTCTTTTTATTAAATATGTATGTTAATTCTTTACATCTTTCTACTGCTTGAACAAGAGTTAGTGGTTCATATTCGCCATTTTTTAGTTCTTGTTCTAGTTTAGTTTTTTTAATAACTAAAACAGGATATATTCTAACTATTTTAGGTTTTAATTTAATTAATTGTTTTGCTGTATTTATTTCGTCTAATTTTGTACTTTCTGGTAATCCAACCATTACTTGATGTCCTAATGTAAAACCATATCTACGTATTAATTTTGAAGCTTTTTTTACGTCTTCAAATGTATGGTTTCTTCCAGCTCTTTTTAATATATAATTATTTGCTGATTGTACTCCAAGCTCTATTGTTTTTACTTTATATTTTTTTAATGTTTTTAAAATTTCTTTGTTTATATAATCTGGTCTTGTAGAAATACGTATACTATCTATTTTTCCTTCTCTTACATATTGATATGCAGCAGATAGTAATTCAGCTTGTTTTTCCTTTTCTATTCCTGTAAAACTTCCTCCAAAAAACGCAACTTCTTTATATGTTTCTTCTTTTTCTTCTTCTAAATATTTTTCTATTATCTCTGTTACATCTTGTGCTGTTACTTGTTTTTTTTCTCCACTAATACTTTTTTGATTGCAAAAAATACAGTCATTTGGGCATCCTAAATGTGGTACAAAAATTGGTATAATAAACGTTTTTTTCATATATACATCCTCCATTTTATTTCATATTTTCTAATGCTTTTCTTGCCGCTTCCATTTCTGCATGTTTTTTAGAGTTTCCTTCTCCTGTAGCTAAATATACATTATCACATTCCACTTTTGCAGTGAATTTTTTATTATGGTCTGGACCTTTTTCATCTATAATTGTATATTTTATATTAACATTTCCATGTATTTGCAATTTTTCTTGAAGAACTGTTTTATAATCTTTTTGTCCAACATTTTTACTTGCAGTTTTTATATATTCTTTTAAATTTTTTATTATAAAGTCCTTAACAGGTTCAATTCCTCCATCTAGGTATATTGCTGCAATTACTGCTTCCATTGTATCTTCTAAAACAGCTTTTCTATATGCTCCATTATTTACTATTTCACTTTTACCAAGATATAAGAAATCACTAAAATTATGCAATTTTGCAATAGTTGAAAGACTTTCTTCACATACTACACTAGCTCTAACTTTAGTCATTTCTCCTTCTTTTAAATTAGGATAATTTTTATATAAATATTCACTTGAAACAAACTCTAAAATACTATCTCCTAAAAACTCTAGTTTTTCATTACTTGGAACATTATTTTCATATGCATAAGATGTATGTGTTAGTGCTTGTTTTAATAAATTTATATTTTTAAATTTGTATCCTATTTCTTGTTCTAACTTTTCTATGTCCACTCTTTCACCTCCTAATACAAAGATAAATAGTTATATGTTATTATAACATATAACTATTTATTTTTATATTACATTTTTATTACAAAATAAGATTTCTTACATAATTTTATATCTATTTTAATATACTTTGTCCATATCTATACAATTGCTGAATTTGTTTTGTGGTTAATGCTGATTTATATACTCTTACATCTGCTATATCTCCTTTGAACCTATTTGTTAAAGAATTATAATTTCCTACTGATAATCCAAAATTATCTGTATTGTTTGCAGTTGAATATGACCCTGTAACTTCAAAGCATACACCGTCAAAATATAATCTTACTTTATTTCCTCCTGACCAAACACCTGCTATAAAATGCCATTTACCATCGAATGCTTCTGCTGGGTCTATAGTTCTACGGCATTTGTTATTTCCCACATCAGCACAAATAAGATTAGCATTTGAATTCAATAAGAAAGCTTTTCCGAATTGATCTCTCATCTCCATATAACACAATACCTTCTTCTCCCTCAACTTCTGATTTTCTATACCAGGCACATAGAGTTTTATCCGATGTTCCAGATAATACATTATCTGGATCTACAGTTGTTGATTTTACTCTTATTTCTCCTGTTCCATCAAATGTTGCATATGTTTTGTTATTATCTATTTGTACTCCTGTGTCTGAAATAGTAACTCCATTTTCACCATTTTTTATTTGTTTTAAATCTAATTTATATAGCAAATTATCTGTATAATCTGATACTTCATAATTTTCTCTTGTTGTATATTTATACAATTCTGATAGTGCATTTTCTTCTTCCTGTCTTGCCTTATTTGTTTTTTCTCTTGCAAGCTCAGCTTTTGCTATTATTCCACCATTACCAAGAACCGCATTTAATGTCACTCCTGCTAATATTAAAAGCACAATTATTGTTATTATTAATGCAATTAGTGTTATTCCAGACTTTCTTTTTAAATTACAAAAACACCCACCCTTACAATTTGTTTCTTTGTAAGGGTAGATGTTTTTACTTTCTATATTTATTATTTTTTTATTTTCTATATATTTTTTCATTTGTTTTCTCCTTTTTTATTTTTTATAATTATATGATAACTATAAACAAAATGCAAGAACAAAATATGTATTTTGTTCTTGCATTTTTTTAAATAATTAAGTTTTTATTAACTTTAAGCATTTTCTTTTATGTAGTCTACTACATCACTTACTGTTACTATTTTTTCTGCATCAGCGTCTGGAATTTCCATATCAAATTCTTCTTCTAATGCCATTATTAACTCAACTATATCTAGTGAATCTGCTCCTAAGTCATCTATAAAAGATGCTTCTAATGTAACAGATGCTTCTGCTGCTCCTAATTGTTCTACTATAATAGCTTTTACCTTTTCAAATACTTCTTCTGAACTCATATACTTTAAGTTCACCTCCTTTTATTTTCCCCAAAATATGTGATTTTATTTTTTTCATATTTTTTTACTTTTATATAAAATTTATATTATAAGATATTCTAATTGTCAATAGTTTTTTTTATTTTTTGACTAACTATTCTAAAATATAATTAATACTAAAAATTTAATATAAAATACCTTAAATATAATAACCCTCTAAATACAACTTATTTTGGATTGTTATAAAAATTTATTGTTCAAATTCTTGTATTAATTTTTCTACAGCTTTATTTTCTACAAAGCTTTCCGCTTGTTTTATTGTATATTCAAACAATTTTGTATCACTACTTCCGTGAGCTTTTACTACTGGCTTTTTTACTCCTAAAAATAGTGCTCCTCCATATTCTTTGTAATCCATTTCTTTTGCTAATCCCATAAGTGATGGCAATGCAGGTACTGCTCCAATTGTTCTAAATATATTTTTCTTGATATTTTCTTTTAAAGATTTTTTTACTAGTTTTCCAACACCCTCTACTGTTTTTAAAAATATATTTCCTGTAAATCCATCTGCTACTAGTATATCTAATTCACCTGAAAACGCGTCTCTTCCTTCAACATTACCTACAAAATTAATATTTTTTTCTTCTGCTTTTTCTTTTAATAAATTATAACTTTCTTTTATTAATTCATTTCCTTTTGTTTCTTCTGTTCCAATGTTTAATAAACCTACTGTTGGTCTTTCTTTTCCAAATGTATTTCTTAAATATATACTTGCCATTTGCGCAAATTGTAATAAGTTTATTGGTTTGCAATTTGTATTTGAACCACAGTCCATTAGTACTAAACGACTTTTATATGATGGAAGTATTCCAGCTAAGGCAGGTCTATCTACCCCTTTTATTCTACCAACTAATAATGTTGCTCCGAGTAAGTAGTGCTCCCGAATTTCCTGCAGATATAAATACATCTCCTTTTCCTTCTTTTAGCATGTTAAATCCTACTACCATTGAAGAATCCTTTTTATGTTTTATGGCATCTGTTGGTTTATCTTCCATTTCTATAGTTTCAGTTGTATTATATATTTTAAGTTTTGGTGAAATTTGTGAAATATCATTTTTTCCATAAAATTCTTTAATTTTTGAATTAATTATATTTTCATTTCCAATAAGTAAAACTTCTGTATTTTCTTTAAGGTCTTTTATTGCCTTTACTGCTCCTTTTATGGTTGCATCTGGGGCATTATCTCCTCCCATTGCGTCAAGAAGTATAATCATATTAGTTCTCTCCTATCTTTTTCTTTATTCATATATATTTTGATTTTTTTATTTTATTATTAAATTTTAAAAAAAGCAATAGATTTTTATTATTTTATTTTTATAATATTATAAAGATTTCGGGCGTCCAATGGACGCCCCTACATTTTTGATATTAAAAAAAAATCCAATAGATTAATTCTATTGGATTTTTTTATTTTATTATTATTCAATTATGTCTGCAACAACACCTGAACCTACTGTTCTTCCACCTTCACGTATAGCGAATCTTAATCCTTTTTCTATAGCGATTGGTGTAATTAATTCTATTGTCATGTCGATGTTATCTCCTGGCATAACCATTTCTGTTCCAGCTGCAAGTTCAATAACACCTGTAACGTCTGTTGTTCTAAAGTAGAATTGTGGTCTGTATCCGTTAAAGAATGGTGTATGTCTTCCACCTTCTTCTTTAGTTAATACATAAACTTGTGATGTAAATTTAGTATGTGGATGAATTGTTCCTGGTTTTGCAAGAACTTGACCTCTTTCAACGTCTTTTCTTTCAATTCCTCTTAATAGAACACCAATGTTGTCTCCAGCTTCTGCTTGGTCTAATAATTTTCTAAACATTTCTACACCTGTTACAACAGTTTTCTTCTTTTCTGTTGATAAACCAACTATTTCAATTTCATCTTGTAATTTAACTGTTCCTCTTTCTACTCTACCTGTAACAACTGTACCTCTACCTGTAATAGTAAATACGTCTTCGATAGGCATTAAGAATGGTTGATCTATTGGTCTTTCTGGTGTTGGTATATAACTGTCTACTGCATCCATTAATTCTTTCATTGGTTTGTAAACTTCGTCTTCTGGATTTGTAGATGAGCTTTCTAATACGTTTAATGAAGATCCTTTTATAATTGGAATATCATCTCCTGGGAAACCATATTCAGAAAGTAAGTCTCTAACTTCCATCTCAACTAATTCTAATAATTCTGGATCATCAACCATATCGCATTTATTTAAGTAAACAACGATATATTTAACTCCAACTTGTCTAGCAAGTAATATATGCTCTCTTGTTTGAGGCATAGGACCATCTGCTGCTGAAACTACTAATATAGCTCCATCCATTTGTGCAGCACCTGTAATCATGTTTTTAACGTAGTCTGCGTGTCCTGGGCAGTCAACGTGTGCATAGTGTCTGTTTTCTGTTTCATATTCAACGTGTGCTGTGTTGATTGTGATTCCTCTTTCTCTTTCTTCTGGTGCACCATCAATTGCATCATATGCTTCAAATTTTGCTTTTCCTAATAATGATAAATATTTTGTAATAGCTGCTGTTGTAGTTGTTTTACCATGGTCAACATGTCCGATTGTACCAATGTTAACGTGTGGTTTTGTTCTTTCAAATTTTGCTTTTGCCATTTGAAAATTCCTCCTTAATTTCTTTATTTTTTATTTTTAAATTTAATAACATAGTTATGGTTTGCATTTTATAATATATTTTCAAAAAATGCAAGTGTTTTAGTCATTATTTTTTGTTCTAGAAGCAACTATATTTTCATGAACTGATTTTGGAACTTCTTCATAATGAGATGGTTCCATAGAATATGTTCCTCTACCTTGTGTTTTAGAACGTAAGTCTGTTGCATAACCAAACATTTCTGAAAGTGGGATAAATGCGTGTATTTCTTGCATTCCATCTTTACCTTCCATACCTTCCATTCTTCCACGTCTAGAGTTTACATCTCCAATTACATCTCCCATGTATTCTTCTGGAACAGTTATATCAACTTTCATAATTGGTTCTAATATAACAGCTTTTGCTTGTTTACATCCTTCTTTAAATGCCATAGAAGCTGCAATCTTGAACGCCATTTCTGAAGAGTCAACTTCGTGGTATGAACCATCTACTAAAGAAACTTTAAAGTCTATAACTGGGTAACCAGCTAAAACACCAGTTTCTGCTGCTTCTCTCATTCCTTGTTCTATTGGTTTTATATATTCTTTTGGAACAGCTCCTCCTACTATTTTGCTTTCGAATTCTATTCCTTTTCCTGGCTCTAATGGTTCCATTTCAAACCATACATCACCATATTGTCCTTTACCACCAGATTGACGAATAAATTTACCTTGAACTTTTACTTTATTTCTAATTGTTTCTTTGTAAGCAACTTGTGGTTTACCTACATTACATTCAACTTTGAATTCTCTTTTTAATCTATCTATAATAATGTCTAAGTGTAATTCTCCCATACCTGCAATTATAGTTTGACCTGTTTCTTGATTTGTATATGCTTTAAATGTTGGATCTTCTTCAGCAAGTTTTGTTAAAGCTATTCCTAATTTTTCTTGAGCTGCTTTGTCTTTTGGCTCTATAGCAATATCTATAACTGGTTCTGGGAATTCCATAGATTCTAGTATAATTGGGTGATTTGGATCACATAAAGTATTTCCAGTTGTTACATCTTTCATACCTACTGCTGCTGCTATATCTCCTGCATATACTTTATCTATATCTTCTCTATGGTTTGAATGCATTTGAAGAATTCTTCCTATTCTTTCCTTTTTATCTTTGCTAGAGTTTAATACTGTTGAACCAGATTCTAAAGTTCCTGAATAAACTCTAAAGAAACATAATTTTCCAACAAATGGGTCTGTAGCAATTTTAAATGCTAATGCTGCAAATGGTTCAGAATCTGAAGTTTTTGCTTCTGTTTCTTCTCCATCTAAAGTTGTTCCTTTAATGTGAGCTATATCTAATGGTGATGGCATATAATCAACAACGGCATCTAATAATTCTTGAACACCCTTATTTTTATATGAAGAACCACATGTTACTGGAACGATTGCGTTTGCTATTGTTCCTGCTCTTAATCCTTTTTTAATTTCTTCAATAGTTAATTCTTCACCATCTAAATATTTCATCATTAATTCTTCATCTTGTTCTGCAACAGCTTCTACCATTTTGCCTCTATATTCTTCTGCTAAAGCTTTCATATCTTCTGGAATTTCTGTTTCTTCAACTTCTTTTCCTAAATCGTCTTTATGAACGTAAGCTTTCATTTTTATTAAGTCTACAATTCCTTTAAATTGATCTTCTGATCCTATTGGTAATTGAATTGGAACAGCATTTGCTTTTAGTCTATTTTTTAATTGTTCAACGCAAAGCATAAAGTCTGCACCTGTTATATCCATTTTGTTTACATATACCATTCTTGGTACATTATATTTATCAGCTTGTCTCCAAACTGTTTCTGTTTGTGGTTGAACTCCACCTTTTGCAGCTAATACTGTAACTGCACCATCAAGAACTTTAAGTGATCTTTGAACTTCAACTGTAAAGTCAACGTG
>CANRKA010000027.1 GCA_947631025.1 uncultured Clostridia bacterium
TTATGTACAGCTATAAAAATATGAATCCTATGAAGAAAAATGTTGAGGACTGTACAGTTAGAGCAATATCAGTAGCAGAGGGTATTAGTTGGGATAAAGCATATGACCAACTAAGTAAATCAGCTAGAAACATGGGATTAATGATGAACAGTATAGAGGCTGTAGAAGAATATCTAGATGAAAGATATAAAAGAGTTCCTCATTATACAGAAACTGTAGGAGAGTTTATTGATACTCACCCTAAAGGTATATTTTTAATAACTATGCCTAACCATATAACAGTCGTAAAAGATGGTGTGAACTATGATACTTTTAATCCAACAGATAGATTAATGTGGTCTGCTTGGAGAGTAACAAAAAGAAATAGAGGTTAATAACCTCTATTTCTAATATATTTTTAAGGTGATGTATAGTGGATTATATTTAGTATATACTAAAAAAGATAAAGTGTAAAGAGGAAAAACAAAAAAAAAATGGAAAATAATGATGAAGATTTATTTGGATTATTTATAGGTTTTGTTCAAATGTTGGATTTTTGGCTTAATATAGCACAAGTTTCAAACGATACTTTATTAAAGGAATTACAAAATCAAGATACAATGTTAAATGAACAAACAAATATATATTTAAAGAAAATTTTAGAAAATCAACAAAAAATAATTAAATTATTGGAAGATAAATAAATGGCGAAGTAGGAAAGTGGTTAATCTGTCGCTCTGCAAAAGCGGTATCGTGTGTTCGATTCACACCTTCGCCTCCATTTTTTTATAAAAATATTGACAAATTATATAATTTATATTATAATATAAATATCTTCAATCTTTGGTTTAATATTTAAAAAAATAATAGAAAGTCTATATTTTTTAGAAACTTCTATTGTTTTTTTGTTTTTTATGATATAATAGAGTTGTCCAATATATTATTTTTTCTATTCATTTGATTTTTATTTACTTATTTTAACCTTTTTTTTATTTTTTTTAAGAATTAGATATTTTTTATATCTAATTCTTATTTTTTATGATATAATAAAATAAATAAAAATATAAGGAGGTATAAAATGAAAAACAAAAAATCTTTAATTGTAATAGTATCTATAATTGCCTTAGTAGTTATTACAATTGCAACCTTTGTATTAACTGATAATAAAGAATTACAAAATGAAGTAACAAAAAAGGCAGTTGATACTATAACTGATTTTGCAACTTATGAAATGACAGAAGAAGAAATTTCACAATTATCATCTACACAAATAATAGAACAAACTGAACAACAAGAGCAACAAGTAGCTTCAGAACAAACTGTTGAAAGTGAAAATTTTGAACTACAAGGAGAAATCGCTTATGAAGGAGATAAAGCTAAAAGTTGGAATGTAGAATTAGGAGACTATAAAGCTTTAACTTATTATTCACAATTAGATAGTAGATGGGCAAGTCAACCATATACTAGCAAAGGAGATTCAAGTCAAACAATTGGGTCAAGTGGTTGTGCACCAACAACAGCAAGTATGATTGTAACTGCAACAAAAGGTACAATAACACCAGATAAAATGTCAAAATTATTTGTTGAAAATGGTTATCGTTCAGCTAATAATGGTACATATTTAAGTGCTTTTAGAGCAGTTGCAGACGAATTTAATATAGATTATGAAGAAACTACAAATCTAGA
This sequence comes from uncultured Clostridia bacterium, assembly GCA_947631025.1. Taxonomy (GTDB): domain Bacteria; phylum Bacillota; class Clostridia; order TANB77; family CAG-508; genus Merdicola. The sequence goes on from CANRKA010000027.1 coordinate 1,666, forward strand.
TAATGCAGTAAATCTATTAAAAGATAATAATTATTTAGCTGTAAGTTGTGCAAATGGTTTATTTACTACGGGAGGACATCTTATAATGATATATGGTATAGATGGAAATACATTAAAAATTTACGACCCTTATTTATATAGTGGTAAATTTGAGACATCTACAAGACGTAATAAAGTATCTGTAATTGGCAATACTGTATATTGTTCAATAGACAATTTTAGAAAATATGCAAATGCTACACATTATTATGCTTACAAGCATGATTCTAATGTACCAACAAATAATACTAATCCTGTAATAACATCAAGCTATACTAGATATGTAAAAGCTAATGGAGGATTAAATGTAAGAAATAAACCAAATGGAACAAAAATAGGAGCTTTAATAAATGGTTCACAAGTAACAGTATATGAAACATCTGGAACTTGGAGTAGAATAGGAACAAATAGATGGGTAAGTTCAATATATCTTGTAAGTTCAATTACAAATAGTACATCAACATCAGGAAAAAGATATTCTACAGGAACTTATAAAGTAACTGCAAGTCTATTAAATGTAAGAACAGGTGCAGGAACAAAATACAAAGCAAAAAAATATACTCAATTATCTTCTAATGCAAGAACTCAAAATAAAAAATTAGGAAATTCAAAAGCTAATGGTTATAAAAAAGGAGTAGTATGCACAGTAACAAAAGTATCAGGTAATTGGGGTTATACAAAATCAGGTTGGATTTGCTTAGATTATTGTAAAAAAATATAAATAAAAAAGGCAGATTAGAGTTCATTTTCTAGTCTGTCTTTTTTTTATTTAAATATAAATTTTAATTTATATACTTAGCATAAAAAAAGAACAAGTATTTTACAACTTGTTCAATGTCTTCTTTTACGTTGTAGTTGACATAAGCCACTCAACTTTGTATTTTTATTATAATAGCACAATAAAATTATATATTTGCTAGAATTATTTGTCAATACTATTAGCTAAATTTTCTGTATATAATTCTAATTTATTTAAATATTCTTCTAAATAAATAGTTGCAGGAACTACATCTTCCCAATTGTCTAATGTTATACTTGACTTCAAACTATTTAATGATTTTTTATATATATAATAATAAGAACAAGCTTTTTTTATTTTTTCATTAATAATATTTCTTTTTCTAATTCTTTCTAGTCTTTGCTTTTCTAATTGTTTTAATTTTTCTTTAGAAATATGTTCATTTAACTTTAATCCTAAATTAAAATCAATATTAATTTTTTCCATTGCTTCCCTAAAACTTAAATTAAAATATCTTTGTACAAAATCAATTAAATCTCCAGTACAATTGCAAGCAAAACAATAATATGAATTTTTATAAGCCTTTGCACTAGCATTCTTATCTTTTCCATGAAAGCAACAATGAAACATATATCCTTTTCTTTTTATATTATATTTATCTAAAATATCTATCATATTTATATTATTTAAAATAATATCTTTTTTATCCATTATTTACTCCTATACACAATTTTATCCACATTATTGTGGATAATAAACAGAACAAGGAAATTATTATTAATGCTAACCTTATATCTATTAGACAAGCTAAAATTAACCTAAAATTAATATAAATATAGACAAATAAAATTTTAACTATTAATAATTTTACAGCATTCTAGTAATTGTTAATATAATAACACATTTTTTATAATATGTCAATAATGATATCATTTTTTTATTAAATTACCATTTTTTTTATATATTGTTTTTCTACTTTTAAACATATTATTATGAAATTGAGATTTATCTACAATATCATAAACAATAGGGGTATTTTTACCTTTAAATATTCTTTCTACTCTACCTACACTTTGTATTATAGTTGCTTTATCTCTATGAGGACTCGCTAATATTAATCTATCTAATCTAGGAATATCTAATCCTTCTTTTGCTAATCCATATGTAGCAAATAGTAAATTTTCTTTTCCATCTCTCATATCTTGTATATATTGTTCTCTTTGTGCTTTTTTCTTTTTTGTTGTCATTGTTCCATCTATTTTTACTCCATATCCTATTTTTTCTTGTAGATAATTTAATTGCGTTAATCTATCTCCTAAAACTAAAGTATAATTATTTTTACATTCTTTTAATATTTTTAATATTATTTCATTTCTATCTTCATCTTCGCCAAGAATAGTAGTTAATTTAGAATAATCAATTGTTCCATCTGTTTTTTGAGCTTCATCTGGTATTTCAAAATCGGTATATACTGGTTGGATTTCTGCTTTAATTGTTTTTTCTGCTACAACTTCTTTAGGTACTTCACAAATAATTGGTCCAATTAAAGAAAACAAAGCTTTTTCTGTTCCTTTAATATTTCTAAATGGTGTTGCAGTTAAAGCAAATTTATATCTACAAGATAAAGAATTTATAACTTTATAAAACATTCCTAACTGTGCAGGTGTTCCACAAATTCTATGTCCTTCATCTACTATAATACAATCCCATTCATACTTTAATTGAGATAAATCTATCTTTGAAAGAGTTTGAACTGTAGCAAATGTTATATGTGTTCCAATATCAATTTTTCCAGCTGCAATTTTTCCTAATTCAATGTTTTCTAGATTATTTTTTGCTCTATCATAACTTTGATTAAGAAGGTCATAAGTATGAGTAATCCATAAAGTTTTTAATCTTAAATCTGATATTAGTTGTAATGCAGTTTGTGTTTTTCCCGCTCCTGCAGGCATTACAATAACTCCATTTTTTGATTTTAAAGCTTTATCTTTTGCTTTTTGTTGATAATCAAATAATTTTATATTACTTTTATAAATTAATGGAGTAGGTTTTTTATAATTTAATACATACATTTCTTTATATGGAAACAAATTAAAAATATCTTTCAAACAACCAAAAGGAACAATATAAATATCTCCATGTTTTTCATACCAATATAACCTTCTAGGTATATTATAAGTTGGAAATCCAAGTCGTTCATTTTGAGCAAATTGAGGATTGTCAATTTCTAATTTAGTTTTACAATATTTTTTTATGTTTTCATCTGCACCTATTATTTTTATTACATTATCAACTAATATCTTCATAAAAATTCTCCTTATATGGTTGAATCATTTTTAAATCTATACTTTTATTAGAGAAATCAATATCGTCAAAACTTACATAATATAAAGCATTATTCCATAATATTGCTAATGAGAATAAAGTTCTTTTATTTCTACATTTTCTTATTTTTTTGTAAGAAAGTCTTTGATTTTCTTCTATTCTAGATATAGGAAATAATCCGTTTTTATTATTTAAAGTTTTGCAATCATATAATTCTACTGAATCATTTTTCATTGTAATAATATCAAAAGGTTGAGAACCTATATGAGCAGAACCGTTCAATATAATGAACCCAATATCCTTTTTTTGCTATAAAATTTGCAAAATCTTTTTCAAATTTATTTCCTAAAATTTTATTGTTCATTATTACCTCCAAAATTAAATATAAGCGATTTTATATTAAAAGGTATAACTTTTTATTGACTTTAACTCAAAATTAGTTATACCTTTAAATAATTATTAAAATGGTAAATCATCAATTGTATTCATATCTGAAACTTGATTTTCAAATTGAACATCACCTATAGTGTCATTTTCATTTTCTTTTTTACTATCTGCAAAATAGCATTGTTCTGCAATTACATCTGTAGCATAATGTTTTTTGCCTTCTTCGTCTTCCCAATTTCTTGTTTGAATTCTTCCAACGATTCCAACTTGTTGTCCTTTTTTGAAATATTTGCTACAAAATTCTGCTGTTTTACTCCATGCAACTATGTTTATAAAATCTGCTTGTCTTTCTTCTCCTTCACGCACGAATCTTCTATTAACTGCTAAAGAAAATGTTACTATCATAGTATTATTTGTTTGTGTATATTTAACTTCTGGGTCTTTTACTAATCTACCTATTAATGATACTGTATTCATTATTTATCTTCTCCTTTTTTAGTTGTTTTTCTTGTTGTTGATTTTGCTGTAGTTTTCTTTGCTGTAGTTTTCTTTGTAGTTGTCTTTTTTGCAGTTGTTTTCTTTGTTGTATCTTTTTTTTCTGTTGTTTTTGCTTTTTCTATTTTTTGTGTTTTTTCTTTAGGTTCATTTTCTTTTTCTTCATATTTTGCAACTAAGTCTTGATATTTTTTTAATTCGTCATATAGTCTTTCATTTTCTTCTTTTAATTTGTTTTGAAATTTTGACATTTTAGTAATAGTGTTTGCATATAAATCACAAGTTTCTTCTGTATCTTGATTTAGAAAATATAATCTAATATTATTTAGTATACATATAACTAAAAATATGATTAATATAGTTATTAAAAAAGTCATATTCTTTTTCCCCCCTTTCTATAAATCTCTGTAGTCTATGATGTTTTTAATTTCTTTAGTAAATTTGCAATAATTACAATGTTCACATCTTATAGGACTTACAGTTTTATTTTTTATATTATAAATTCGAGGTAATATTTCTTTTATTTCCTCCAATTTAAAATCTAGGACTTCATTTGGAATAGATAATATAGCAAAGTCAGGCTCTTCTTCTTTAGTAACTGCAGCAATAAAAAATGGTATCTTTTTTCCTGTATTTTGTCTAACAATTTCTTGATATAATGCGCCTTGAATATCATATCCCCAAAATTCAACAAAATTTTGTTTTTTATTTAATTTTTCATTCCATAAGGAATCAAAATTTTTTATATATTTAAAATCTACTATCGCTTTATCTTCATAATAACTATCTATTTTTATTTTAATTGGAACATTAGCTATTTCTCCTACCATTATTGTTTGATGGTCTCCAGATATATATTTCATAAACATTTTATCTCTATTAATTCTACTTAAAGCATATTCTGCTTGTAGATATTCAGATTTTAAAGTTCCATCTTTTTTAAATATTTGAGGATTTTTAGCTTTAAAAATATCTAAAGTTCCAGATATTGCATTATCAATATAACTTCCTAATAAAAGCGATTTAGAAGGTTCTTCTTTCCATTCTCCTTGTATTTTAGCTATTGCTTCTGCTTCACATTTCATAAATGATTTTATTTGTGAACTTCCACAATATTTTAATTCATTTTCTTTACTAAAATAATTTTCTTCTACTAAATTATGTTTATTCATTTTTATTTTCCTTTCCTATATTAAGCCATAAATTAGCAAATCTCTTTTGATGTTCTAATATTTTTTTATTTATTTTTTCTATTTTATTCTTATATTTTTTTTCATCAGTCATATAAAAATCTTTTTTATTTTTTAATTTATCATAACCATTTTTATAATCTTGATATAAATCTAAAAAAGTTCTCATAATTACCTCACTCTTTAAATATTATAAATTTCATTTGGCTTTAATTTATTCATTTTTTTATTATTTTTATTATATAAATCACAATAATCTTGTATAGAATATTTATCTATTTGATGTTCTCTCCATTTTCTTTTTATATTATTGTTTCCTTGTTCTTCTTTTAAGATATTTCTTTCAATTTTTCTTAAATATGATGACATAAAAACCTCCTTTATAATTCTGTAATAATTAATTCACTATCATTTGTTGTTCTAGTTGCTATAAATTGTAATCCTGCTTGTTTACATTTATTATATAATAATTTTCTATTACTATCACTTAATTTTTCAACTCCGTCAAGAAGAATTAGTTTTAAATTATTTGGCTTACTTAAAGCTACATCTACACATAGCATTAATTGTTCACCTTCTGATAAATTTGAAATTGGTTTTCCATCTATTAATGGTATTCCATTTTCAACAGTCAATCCTTCAATTGGTATTGTAGCTGTTTTTAAAATTTCTCCTGGAAGATTTCTTGCCAATTCTATTTTTCTCGTTAATTCTTGTGATTGTTCTTCTAAGTTTTCATTTTGTTCTTTATAATCTTGCATTCTATGATATTCATTAATATATGATTTCATTTCTTCAGCTAAATCACATTCTGCTTGTAAATCTGTTATATCTATTGGTTTTAAATCAACAAATTCTTTTGCTCTACCAATACTTTCGTCTAAAGCTACTACTTTTTTTTCATATTCTAAATTAATTATTTTCTTTTTATCATCTAATACTTTATCTATATTTTCTAATTTTTCTATATCTGCTTTTATTTGTTCTTGTAATTTAGCAACTTCTTTTTGTAAATTTTCTTTTCCAATTTGTATACTTTTTTCTTCTGCTGATATTGCTATTTGTTTTTCTGCTTCATATCCTTTAATTTTATTATCGTAACTTGCAATGAATTGCCTAGCTTCATTTATTTTAGCATTTTTTTCTTTTATTGTCATTAATTCTTTTAATTTTTCTGATAAATTAAAATTCTCCCATTTTTCTGCATCATAATTCTCTGGTAAACTTTCTGCAATATCAGAAATAAAAGCAGTATTATTTCTAATATCTCTATTTATATTTTGTCTAGCTTTATAATAAGGACTATTTTCTGATTGTATATCATTTAATATTTGTAATATATTTTGTTCATAATTTATTCCTTCTGGTATTTCTCCAAACTTTTCTCTAATCCAATTTAAATCCCAATTAAACTCAATTAAATCAAGTATTACTCTATTTTGTTCTTGTTTACTCATTTGACAAAATTCTACTGGCTCAAGTTGTAAAGGTGTAAAAATATCTTTTAAAAATGTTTCAGGACTGTTTATTTCTTTATCATTTTGTTTAATTGATTTATAATCTGAGCTTTGTATTCTTTTCTTTCTATTTATAGATAATCCTGTATCTGTTTCAATAAGAATTTCTCCTTCAGTTTCTCCATTTTTTACAATATAATCTCTATTTGAACTATTTGTTAATGCATATCTAATAGCATCTAAAATTGATGTTTTTCCTTGACCATTTGAACCACTAATTTCAATAGATTTACCATCTAAATTTTGTTCTTTAATTCCAAATAAATTACTAATTTTTATTTTACTTATTTTCATATTTATATTTCCTTTCTTTACTTTTTAGTTATTTTTATACTATCTTTATCAAATTCCAATTTTAACCAACTTTTTTTATTTTCTTCAATTCCTAATTTTTGTCTAAAAACAAAAGGAATTTCAATTTCTCCAACTTCATTTATTTTTCTATAAATTATTAAATCATTCATTATAATACGTCCTTAATTGTTCTTTTTGTATTATTATCATTTATATCTTCTATTTCTTCACTTGTATAAACTCCATTCATTGCTTCAGGACAATATAATCTAGCAAAAAAACTTTGACATCTATATGCTAACATTAAATCAGTTAAAGATAACCATTTTGGGTTTGTAGTCCATTTTTCTTCTTTCGCCATTTTCATTGTAACTTCTGGTCCTTTTATAACTGTATTATCAGAAATTCTAGTTGCACTTAAAAAACAACCATAACTATCTGTTCCTTTTGTTCCTATATAATTTAAATTTAAGTCTTTAAATTTTCCTGTCATTTCTATTAAACTTTTGCAAAAACTACCTGACCAACTTGTTTTACCTTTTATTATATTTAAATTTTGCATAATTGTAAAAGGGTCAATTCCCATTTTTTGAGATAATCCTAATGCAACTATAACATTTTCAGGTTTATTTTGATATGTTTGAGGAATAATAGTTGACTTTGCTAATTGTGTAGCCATTCTATAATTTTTAGTAAAATCATCAAAATATGTAGAATTATTTTCTGTATTTACAATTTTATTATTTTCTTTAACTTGAATAGCTTTATCTGTGTTTTCAATTGTTACTTGTGAAACATCTTTAATATCTTTTGATTTTTCAACATTTTCTATAATATTTTCTAATTTTTCCATTTATTTCTCCTTTCTCTTATAATAATTTTCCATTCATATCGTAAATATTTGACGATGTAATAGATTGGTCTTTTTTTATAATATTTATATTTTTTTGACATAAATCTTTTATTTCATAAATATTATCTTTATTTTTTATTGATGTCAAAATATTTATAAATTCATTTTGCATTTCAATAAATTGCCTATCATATTCTTTTAAAATAGAATCTAATTCATTATTTTTACATAATATATTACTCATTTATCTTCTCCAATTTTAATAATACTTTCATTAATGTTACTTTTCTAATCGATTCTTTTTCTCTTTCTATTGCACAAATTGTTTTATTTGAAAAACCTAATACATCTGCTGCATCTCTTTGAGTTAATTTTTTTTCTGTTCTATATTTTAAAAGTTTTTCTGCAACTTCTTTTACAGTAACCATAATTTTCATCTCCTTTCTTAATTTATGAATAAATTATAATACATTGTTTTAAATTTGTCAACACTTTAAAGCAAATTTTTTAAAATTTTTTCTAAAATTGGAACTACTATACTATTTCCAGCTTGTTTATATAATTGAGTGTTTGAATTAACTTTAGATGCTTTTTCAAAATCTTCATCACTAAATCCCATAAGTCGCCAACACTCTTTTGGTGTTAATTTCCTAATTCTAAAATTATCTTCATAGATTTCTTTTACTCCACCAGTATTACAGCTATCAACACAAAAACTATAATCTCCTTCTATATTTCTTTGATTTCTGTTTAAAAATTTCAATGGTGTTCTTTCTACTCTTACTTTTGGTTCTGTATTACCACCTTGACAAGTATGTATTGTTGGACTAATTCCATTTTCACTATATACTCTCCTACAACTTTCATTAATTTTGTCCCATTTTCCACCTTGTAAATTACCTACTTGAATACATTTAGGGTCTCTCCAATCTCTCGCACATAATGTATCACAATAATCTTTCTCTTGAATTCTTCTTTTATTTTGAATATAATTACTTATTTTAATTCTGTTAATTTGTTCATTACTTAAATAATATTTCTCATCAACTTCATCTTCTAACAAATCTTTAAGTTTTAATTTAAGTTCTTGTTTATGTGGAAATTCAAAATCTTTCCAAATTTTTATTTTTCCTTTATTTTCTAATTCTTCCAATATTTCTTGACATCTTTTATTCATACTTCCACCTATATCCTTTCGCTGTTTTTCTTTTTCCTTGACAACATTCACAAATACAACTAGATGATATATGAATTTGGCGAGAAGCTTCGCTTATTGAAATAAAATCTTTTATAAAATTACCATCAAAATCAAATTGCTGTACTTTTTTTCTTGTTTTAGATACCATATGTTCACATTTATCTAAATTATATTTTTTTCTTTCTATCTCATTATATTTTTCAGAATTTTCTTTCCAAGTTAATAATTGTATATTATCAAAAGAATAAGATTTCATACAATCTATTCTATCAATGCTGGGAACTAAATCAGAATTGTAATCATTATTTTGCCAATTTTTGAATAATTTAATAAAAATATCAAAATTATATTTTAATATCCATTGTTCAAGTTCCCATCTATCGAATGGTAAATCTATACCAAATTTTTTACGTTGTCTTTGTTGAAGTCTTTTATAATGAATATTAAACCAACCAGTTATAGTATGTTTTGTTTTTTCATATATTTTTTTATCTCTACTATTTCCCATCATCTATTCTCCTCCCTATACAGTATATTCGACTTCTGTTCTGTGGGATGTTGTATTCTTTAGCATTTAATAAATCCATAGTTATTTCGTAGCCTAATTTACTAAATTCTTCTAAAATTATTCTTATAGTTTTACCTCCATCATGATTTAATAAGCCTTCTACATTTTCAAACATAAAATACTTAGGTTTGATTTTTTTTATAATTCTTGCCATTTCAAAACATAAAGTTCCACGCATATCGTCAAAACCTTTTCTTTTACCAGCTATTGAAAATGTTTGGCATGGGAAACCTCCCATTATTAAATCAACTTCAATATCTTTATTCCAAGTTGTAATATCTTGAGGTTCAAAATTAGTTCCATAAATAGCATTGTATGATTTAACTGCATATTTATCAATTTCAACATAGTCAGCTATTTCGTAATCTATATTTAATCTTTTAAGTGCATTAGTACAAGCACCTATTCCTCCAAATAATTCTAAAACTTTAAGCATTTTCATTCTCCTTTTTAATATTTTAAAACTTCATTAATATCTCTTATTACTGTAAAAATATTAGCATTATATTTTCTATATTTATCTACTAAATCATTTATTTTATTTAATTTTGCTTGATACAATAAACTTTTTCTACTTGATTCGCATAATTCATCATATTTTTCATTACTAATTATTTTCATTTATTGCTCCTCCTTAAAATCTAAATATTTTAAAATTGCTAAATTGTATTGATTTTCTATACTATTCCAAAATTCTGCTTGTTCTTTATTTTTTTGAATTTCATTTAATTCTTTTGCACATTTTTCTGCTTCTTTAAATGTTAATAATTCTTCTTTATATACTTCTTTCCATTCACCATCTATTTTCTTTTGATTTATTGTAAAACGAATTTCACTATTATAGCTTAATTCTGCAACACCTATAACTTTTACTTTTCTAGGGAAAAAAATAAAATTTTCACAATCTACTACAAAAAAATCTTTATCCATAAGTTCAAATAATTCATTTTTATTCATAATATATCCTTTCATAATATTTTATTGATTTATCTATTTTTATTGTTATCATTTAATTTCCCTTTCTTTAATATATTTTAATATATTTTCATATATTTTATTTTTAATGTATCTCTCCTACCATTTTTATATTTTAAAAACCATCTTTGATTTATAATATATCTTTTTGTTATATCGTTTACTATTATATTTTTTGCATAATAATTTCCAGAACTTTCAGCTATATAATTTTGAACAAAATCATACGCTTTATATATATTTTCATAAAGTCTTAAAGGTATTTGATTAAATTTATTATCATTTTGAGTTTCCTTTATAACTAAATACATTTTATTCTCCTTTCCATAATTTTGTAAAATCTTTAAATTGATTATATATTACTTGCCATTCTTCTTTATTTATTATTCCTCGCATTGCTTTTTCTTCTAAGTTGTATAAACATTGTCGTAAATATCTGTCGTTATGTTCTGGATAATAACCATAAGTATAATATTTTTTAATATCTTTATTACAAAAATCATAAATTTCATCAAAATATTTTTCTTGATATTTTATATTTCTCCTTCTTAATTCTTCAACTACCTCAAATACATAGTTCCAAAATAATTCTCTGTCATAATTCATAACATAACTAACTAATCTGTGTTTTAATGTTCCGTTTCTCCCATTGTCTTTTTATAGCTAAAATTTCTCTCCATTGTGATACAAGATGCTTATTGTCAAGATATGGAATTAATGCATAGTGCCATAATCTCATCAATTACACCTCCAATAACTTATTATTGTTAATGTCTTACTTCTTTTTGCCTTATTCATAAACTTTCTAAATAAATATTCATTTTCAAATATTTTAGTAAATTTTTCTCCTCTTTCATTTAACAAATTAACTTCATACATATTTTTATACTCCTATACATAATATTTCATAAATTTATCAATATTTCTTTTTCCATTGTTAAATTTATATAATCTTATATTTTCATTTAAATATTCTCTAATAGAAAATTGTATTCCTAAACTAAACTCTTTGTTAATACATATTTGTAATAAACTATACCAATATTTAATATTTTTATATAATATTTTTTTATCCATTTTTTATCTCCTTTCTTAATTTGTTAAATGAATTATAATACATTATATTAAATTTGTCAACACTTTTTTTTAAAAATCTGAAATTTTTTCATTATTTTCATATATTCCTAATTCTTGTTTAGCTTCTGGAAGTAAAAGTATTTTTTTCATATACCATATTCCGTTTGATTTTATAAACGTTTCGTCATAATAAGTTTGTAATAAATAATTCATATCAATATTATTTATTTTACCTCTACCATTAAAATTTAATTTTATGTATTTATCATATGCTTCTTTAAAAATACTTCTTTTTAATCGTAAACTTGGCATTGATTCGTCATTTATATAACAACATTCTTCTATAAATTTTAGTAAAGTATTATTTTCTCTTTCATATTTTTGCCTTTGTTCTTCTATCTTTTTAGGTTCTATAAAATGATAATTATTTTTTATTACTTTTTGCAATTCTTGAATAGCTATTAACAAAATAGTATTTTTTTCTTTTAACATTTTTTCAAATAATGTAGGGTCTTGTTCTTCTTTTGGTATTACATTGTTACAAAATACTGGCATAATTCTTTCATAAACCCATTTTCCTGTATCTCCACCAAATCTTGGTAATTTATTACAATTGAACCATAAAAACCCTTTAAATAAAAAATTAAAACTATTTTTAAATTTGAAATCTATTTCTATAGCATCTCCACCTGTTAATTGTTTAAATATACTCATATCTTCAATTCTTTGATAACTCATATCATTACAACCTGCTAATCTTTTTTGATATAATGATGCTGTTCCATGTTTATCATTTACTTTTTTTAAATCTATATTTGATACATTATTATAACCTACTAAATATTCTGCTAATCTTTTTAATTGAGATTTACCAGTATTCCCTTGACCAACTAAAAACAATGATTTTTTTGTTCTATAAGCATATACATTTGATATAGTTATTCCTAAACATTGCATTAATAGTTCAAATGTTTCCATATCATTATCACATAATTTCATCATATATTTAGAAAATATTGGAGCATCTGCAGGAGCATTTTCAATTTCTCTATATTTAGCTGGAATTTGAATTGTTGATAAAATTTCAGGTGTATGTGGCATTAGTTCATTAGTTCTTATATTAAATAAACCATCTTGAAAATTAATTATATCTTCATTATTATTCAAATCTTCATAGTCTACGAAATTCATTTCAGTTTTTAGTTCAAATAGAACTTCATTTATATCTTTTGAATTTCTTAATTGATATGGAATGAAACTTTTTATAAAACCTTTCATTTCGTCATCAGAAATAAATTTATAATAACCATTAACATAAACGTAAATAAGAGGTTGTTCACTAGCAGCACTTTTAACAAAAACATAATGTAAGTTCTTTTTTATAGAATCTGCTAATTCCATTGGTAACACTTTATATTTTTTAGAAATAGTGCCATCTCTTTTATTTGTTTCATTGCAAACTATCCATTTTTTATTAGTTTCATTTATTATTAAATCTTTTTCATTTGCTTTTTCTAAATAGTTCATAGAAAAGTCCTCCTGTTATTTCTCATCAAAATAATATTTAATCTTTTCTTCCATTTCTAAGCTATTAAAAGGAATTTTATCTTTTAAATTTATCAAAGACATTGCTAACATTTTTTTGCATTTTTCTCCATTAAATACTAATCTTAAAAATGTTGGAGTTATTCCTAATATTTTTGAAATATAAGCTATTGTTCTTCCATCTTTTAATTCTTCTATTTTATCTTCTTTTATATAATAAATAGGCATAATTGATTTCACCTCCATTAATATCTTTCTATATCTTCAAATTTAAATCCATGTTCATCTATTGAAACTAATTTTTTATGTTGTATATTTGATTTTAAATTTCTTTTAAATTCTTTTTTCTCATATTCATTTATTAATTTTTCTAAATATTTTACATCTATATATATTCTTTCTTCTTCATATGTTTGTGCTAATTTTCCTTGTAATTCTCTTAAATCTTCTAATAATATATATACTTCTGTTCTTCCATTTCTTGTTTGCTCTTGTATTTCTCTTTTTAATCTATTTAAATTCATTTACTTTCCCTCTACTTTCTTTTCATAATATTGTTTTACTTCCTCTTTATCCATTAAAATTAATGGTTCTTCTTTTTCATTATTCCATATTGCTATTCCTGCTAATTGTTCTGCCATTTTATCTATTATCTTATTTGCAATATCTCGTTCAAATTCTATCTTTTCTAATCTGTTGTTTTCTTTATCTAACTCTATATTGCTTATTTCTAGTTCTTGTATGTATTGTAAAAGTGTTTTTATTGTTTCATTCTTTGTAATACAATAATTTTCAATTCCATTTCGTTTAAATATTCTTATAATTTCTATTAAATCTTCTTTTTTAGGATTACTTAACATTTCTTTTGCTTTTTCTATTTTTTCTTTATCTAACATCTACTCTTCCTTTGCTTTCTTTTTAAAATATTGTTTTACTTGTTTTTTATCCATTAAAATTAATGGTCCTTTTTCATCATTCCATATTGTTATTCCTGCTAATTGTTCTGCCATTTTATCTATTATTTTATTTTGCTTATCAATAAAATCTATTAATTTTTTATAATATTTTTTCTCAACTACATCTAGTTCTTTTTGTTTACCGTCATTATATTTAAATTGTATTTTAAAATTAGGATAATAATTTAATAAATCATTTAATGTTTCTTTTTCATTTTCAAATCTATTATGAACTTCTTTTAAATTTGTTTTATATTGTTTATTTTCTTGTTCTATTTGATTTATATAAGTTTCTATTTTATTAATATCTTCAATAAATACTGTTCCATCTCTTTTTAAAAAATATAATATTTTTTCTATTTCTTCTTTATTCATTTATTCACTCTCCTTTTAATTTTTAAATAATAAATCAATTAAAGCTTTTACAAATATTGTTAATAATACTAATACAATAATACAACCACAGCTTAATGATAGTCCTAAAAATAGTTTTAATAAAAATGAAATCATTTTATTTTTCTCCTTTTTCTTATTTGTGATAGAAATATCATATACATAAATTTCATAAATGTCAATACTTTTTTGATAAATTATTTATGTTTTTTGTTATTTTTATGTAAATTAAAACTGAAACTTTTACAGTTTCAGTTAAATTCTACTTTTTAATATTTTTAAATTTTATTTTTTTCATATAAATAATTCCATTTGATTTTATAAATGATTCATTATATTCTTCTAAAAGTATTTCAATAATTTCATTATTATTTAATTTATAATTTAATGCATTTTGTTTTTCTAAATATTTTTTATATATTTTGTTAAAATCACTTTTTCTTATTCTATCATCTTTATTTATATGATTTTCTATTAAACAATATCTTTCAATAAATTTTTTTAGCAATTCAACTTTTATTTTATAAATATCTTGATTTTTTTTATATTTTTTATTATATTCTTTTTTTGTAATTATGTTACTTAATTGCCAAATATTTTTATATTTTATTCTTTTACAATTAAAATATAATTCTAAATTTTTACTTATTCTTTTTATACTTACAACTTTATTAGCTCCAAATTTATTTTCTGTATAATTTGTATAATAATTTACAAAATCTTTAAATTCCATTCTTAAATTATTATGCATTTTTTCTTTAGAAATATAACACTCATTTTTTACAAAATCAATTAAAGTATAAGCATTTTCTCTTATATATAATTCTTTAATAATCTTCTTTGATAATAATTCACTTTCATCATAATTTAATATATCTTCATATTCCATTTTAAATATAAATTTACCATC
Source organism: uncultured Clostridia bacterium (assembly GCA_947631025.1). Classification (GTDB taxonomy): domain Bacteria; phylum Bacillota; class Clostridia; order TANB77; family CAG-508; genus Merdicola. The sequence continues at coordinate 17,127 of CANRKA010000027.1, forward strand.
TAGAAAAAAATTACATGTTTTTATATTGTCATCATAATTATATTCTACTCTATCTTTAAATTTTGTATGTATTAAATTATTTTTAAAACAAGATAGTTTATCATCTAAAATATTATTAATATTATTACTTAGTTTCTTTTTATTTTCTTCTTCTAAATCTTCTTTATCAATAATTTTATTTAATTGTTGTTGAAATATAATATTTTCATTCATTGTTTTTTTCCTTTCTTTATAAATCTATTTCTTTTTCCAGTTGTCTTAATTCTTCTTTAGCTTTTGCTCTATTATATATTTTTTTATTATTAAATAATGGTATTTCTATAAATTCTGATGTATCAAACTTTATTTGTTTTATTTCTTTTATATTTGGTCCATTCATTATTGCTATATTTATTTTTAAGTGTTTTATATTTTTCATTGTTTTCTCCTTATTCTTTAGGCATTTCATATACTGCTGTTTCCTCTAATACATTTGTATATCCATCTACTTCTGCTGTTCTATATTCTCTATAACTTTGTATTATTTCTTGTAATACTTCTTTTGCTCTTTCTTCTGTACTATAAATACCCAAAACATCTGAGCAATCATCTGGTGTTCTATATGAATTATCAAAAGACATTATTTCTCCTGTTTTTGTTACACGCAATGTATTTATATTATTAAAATTTGTTATACTTTTTTTATTTTGACTAACTATTATCATTTATTTTTCCTCCTTTATAATTTCTCTTTTAATAATCTTACAATTTTCATCTACTAAATTATTTTTTAATTGTTTATAAAAATTAGGTGTACTTCCTTCAATTTGTTCTAATGTAAAAATAATTTCAATTTGTTCTTTATGTTCATTTTCAACTGTATATTTTATTTTTGTTTTTTCGTTTACTTCCATATTCACACCTCCTATGTGTTACTTGTTCATATTCATATATACTTCATAACTAGCAGTATCATTAAAAATAAATTGTTCTTGATATAATTTAAATATTTCATAACTTACTGTATCTTCAAATTCCATTTTTAAAACACCTCCTATGTGTTACTTTTCCTCCAATAAGTCATATAAATTATCTATACCACCTGTAAAATATCCATCTTTATGAACTGTATCAAAAGAATTTTTTATATTTCGTTCTTTTAATTGTTCTAATAGTTTTATTTTATCTTCTAGTTTCTTTTTAAGTATATCCATTTCATTTATTCTATACTCTTGCATTTCATTTACTGTTTTTAATTCTTTTATCTCTTTTTCTTTATTTTTTAATTCTTGTAATACTGTTTCTATACAATCGCTATCTTCTGAATTTATAATAAATTTATGAGGTGGTAATTCACATTTCCTCTTATCATTAAAAATTTGTACTATATGCTTACATCTTTTTATCGCTTCTTCTAATTCCATTTCATCTTTTCCTATTGTTCCATTCATTTCTCTTGTTGCTTCTAATTCTTCATCATCTAAATCAAATGCCATTTTTTAATCCTCCAATCTATATATTGTAATATCGTAATCATTAAATATTTCTTCTATTATTTTGTATACTATTTTCCATTCTCCATTAGCAATTCCACACCCTATTCCGTATGGTATAGATATGCTTAAATTAAAATCTTTTGCATAATCTTTTACTTCTTTTAAACATATTCTTATAGCTTCATAATCTGTATCAAAATTTTCTTTTTGACTAAATATATTCATTATGAATTTACCTTGTATCATTATTTTAAATACTTTTCCTTTTAATTGCCTATAATTGTTATTATGTATTTTACAAAATTCACTGTATTCTTTTTCTAAATTTTGATATTTATTTGAAAGTTGTTTTGCTAAACCTCCCTCCCATAATTCCTTGTACATTTACTTGATGTATTATAATATCTTCTTTACAATCTAATATGTTTCCTTTTACTATTTTAATCATCTAAATCACCTGTTATTTTATTAAATATTTCTTCATTATATTCTTCTAATGATTTTAAGTATATTTTCATTTCGTTTGGCATATTACTCCATGCTGTTTTATTATCTACACTCATTAATTCTGGAAATGATATTGTATACCATTCTTTATTTCCTTTTAATTTATAAAAATTTGTGTAATTAGGTTTATAATTAAATTCTCTTATTCTATTTATAACTTCTTCGTATCTTTCTTTTGCTACCTTTTTATTGAATAGCCCATATTTTAGACTATCTATATTAAAGCAAAAAATACATTTTGATACTGCTTCACATTTTCTTACTGCATAACAATTATATACTGCATCACTACAATTTACTGCATAACTACAATTTACTGCATTGCTATAATTTACTGCATCACTATTATATACTGCATCACTACGAATTACTGCATCACTATAAATTACTGCATCACTATAAATTACTGCATTGCTATTATATACTGCATCACTACGAATTACTGCATCACTATGAATTACTGCATTACTACAATTTACTGCATTGCTATTATATACTGCATCACTACGAATTACTGCATCACTACGATTTACTGCATTACTATAATATACTGCATTGCTATTACATACTGCATTGCTACGATTTACTGCATTACTACAATTTACTGCATCACTACAATTTACTGCATAACTACAATTTACTGCATTGCTATAATTTACTGCATTGCTATAATTTAC
>CANRKA010000028.1 GCA_947631025.1 uncultured Clostridia bacterium
CTTAATTATAAAATTAAGTGCAAAACAATATTAGAAAAATTAATATGTGTATGGACGTATCTTCCGTGTCCGTTAGAAAATAAATTTAAGTTTTATATGTATTGTAAAAATTAAAATATTACTATAAAATATGAATGCAAATAATTTTATGGAGGAAAAAATGAGAATTTTAGAAGAAAAAGATAAAGAGGCATATACAAAATTTTTAGAAGGACATAAAAGATGTAACTTTCAACAATCTTTAGAGTGGGGTAAAGTAAAATCTTTTTGGACAAATGAAGTTGTACTTGCTGAAGATAAAGAAGGAAATATAATTGGCTCTATTAGTGTATTAATTCGTAAAATTCCTATCTTTGGAAATTTAATGTATTCTTCAAGAGGACCAGTTTGTGATATTCATAATGTAGAAGTTTTAAAACAATTAACAGATGGAATAAAAGTTCTAGCAAAAAAATATAAAGCGATGGTTATAAAAATAGAACCAGACATAAAAAGCGATGATAAAGAATTTAGAAAATTAGCAGAAAGTTTAGGTTATAAAATAAAAGATGATTTTAAAGACTTTAGCGAAGAGATACAACCAAGATATGTATTTAGACTAGATATAAAAGATAAAACAGAAGACGAAGTATTTAATGGGTTTCACTCTAAAACAAGATATAATATACGTTTAGCGGGAAGAAAAGGTGTAACTGTGAAAGAAGGAACAAAAGAAGATTTAAAAGACTTTCACAAAATAATGATAGAAACTGGGGCAAGAGATGGTTTTATAATACGACCATTAGAATACTTTGAAAAAATGTATGATGAACTAGGTGAAAATCATATGAAGGTATTAATGGCATATTATGAAGGAAAACCAATATCTGGAGTTATACCAATTATGTATGGAAACAAAACATGGTATTTATATGGAGCAAGTAGTAACCAGTACAGAAATGTAATGCCAAATTATTTACTATATTGGGAAATGATAAAAATGTCTATTGCAAGAGGAGATGATATGTTCGACCTTAGAGGAGTACCAGGAATTGCAGATAATAGTAATGGTTTATATCGTTTTAAAAAAGGATTTGGAGCAGAATATACAGAATTTATAGGAGAATTATTTATTCCATTTAAACCTTTAACCTATAAAATGTATAAAATATCTGAAAAGATATTTAGAAAAATAAGATTTTTAATTAAAATGAAATAAAAAATATATAAAATTAATCTAACAAAAATGTAAGTAACTAATGTAGGTGTCGATGCAAATATCGACTCGAAAAAAAGATATATAATTAAAACAAGGAGAAGATAATTGAAATCATTAGTAATAAATAAAGAAGATTTAAAACATAATATTAGAAAGATAAAAGAACATGCAGGAAATTCTAAAATAATAGCAGTTGTTAAGTCAAATGGTTACGGATTAGATTTATTAAAATTTACTAAATTTTTAATAGATAATCGGAATAGAAATGTTTGCAGTAGCAACAATAGAAGAGGCAAAAATTCTTAGGAAAAGTGGAATTAAAGAGGAAATTTTAATTTTATCTTCTACATGTTTACAAGAAGAAATAGAATGGTTAATTGAAAATAATGTAACATTAACAATAGGTTCAATGCAAGCAGCAAGTTTAGCAAATAAAATTGCAATTGAAAAAAATAAAAATCCAAAAGCACATATAAAAATAGACACAGGTTTTGGAAGATATGGTTTTACAGAAAATGAAAAAGACGATATAATTAAGGCTATAAAAGAAAATAAAAATATAAATTATGAAGGAATTTTTACACATTTTTCTATTGCTTTTTATGATGATAAAATAACAAAAAATCAATTTAATAAATTTCAAGAAATAACAAAATACTTAGAAGATAATAATATAACTTTTAATACAAAACACGTATGCAATTCTTCAGCATTTATAAAGTTTCCCGAAATGCACTTAAATGCTGTAAGAGTAGGCTCATGTTTTGTGGGCAGAATATCTGTAGAAAATAAAATAGGCTTAAAACAAATAGGATATTTGGAAAGCAAAGTTGCAGAAATAAGATTTTTACCAAAAGGACAAAACGTAGGATATTCAAATATATATAAAACAAAACAAGATATAAAAGTCGCAATTGTTCCGGTTGGACACTCAGATGGATTTAATGTTAAATCAGATAAAGATATGTTTAGAAGTATAGATAAATTAAGATATTTAATAAATGATTTAAAAAGCTTTTTAAAAAAACAAAGCTTAAAAGTTACAATAAATAATAAAACATATAACCTAATTGGAAGACTTGGAATGTATCATTCTACAGTAGATATAAAAGGTGACAATGTAAAAGTAGGAGATATTGCAAAATATAATGTGAATCCTATATATGTAGATACAAGGATAAGAAGGGAGTATCGTTAATGGAAAATGAAATAAAAGATAAAAAAATATCTTTTTGGGAAAAACTATTAATAAGTATAAAGGATTTTGACCAATATAAAATTTTTGCAATAGAAAAATTATCTCAATCAATTAAATATATTTTTCAATTTGTATTACTATTTGTGATTATAATTTCTTTTAGTTTTACTATAAAATATGGTATGTATATAAATGGAGTATTAAATTATATAAAAGGTGACTTGCCAGAGTTTACTTATGAAAATGGAAAACTAAATTTTAATACAGAAGATGTAATAGAAAAGCAAAGTAATGAAAACACTACAGATATTTCTTATAAATTTTTAATAAATACAAAAGAAGTATCAGAAGAAGAAATAAATAAATACAAAGAAAAAATAGGACAATATAATTATGGAATAATATTTCTAAATAATAAAATTATTGTACAAACATCATTAGGTGGAACAATAGAAAAAACATATAAAGATTTAGAAACAGATTTTCAAATGCCTCAGAGTTTTAATAAAAAAGAATTATTAGAATTTTTAAATACTAAAAATTTAATAGTTTTATATATAGAATTATTTACAGTAATGTATTTTTATTTATTTATAAGTTATTTTGCAACAATATTATTAGATAGCATATTACTTGCAGCATTAGCATATGTAACAGCTAGAGTTGTTAGAGTAAAACTAAAATTTTCAGGCTCATATGCAATTGCATTACATTCACTAACATTGCCAATTATATTAAATGTAATATATATAGTAGTAAACACATATACAGGTTTTTATATTAAATATTTTAATGTAATGTATACAACAATATCATACATTTATGTAATAGCAGCAATATTAAGTATAAGAAGCGACTTAATAAAAGAACAAATTTTAATAGAAAAAATAAATAATGTTGGGGTAGGTAAAAGCAATAACCAAAACGATAATTCAAATGATGAAGGAGTAGCTGATAGCAGCGATTCGAACCAAAACAATAATTCAAACGATGAAGGAACAACTGACAACAATGCCTCAAATCAAACAAACAATTCAAATAATGATGTAAATGTCGGAGACACTGATAATTCGAACAAAGACAATAATTCTAATAAAGATGGGGAACCCGTAGAACGGTTAAAGATAAAAATATAATATAAAATGAAAGGATGTAAAGATGAAAAAGAATAATAACAAAAACAAAACAAAATTATATTCAATAATTATAGCAATATGTGTACTTATAGCTGCTGCAGGTGTTGGAATATATATGTATATGATGAATAATCAAAATAAAAATAAAATGGACGAAAATACTTTATCATATACAGAATTAATTAAACAAGTAGAAGCAGGGAATATAGAAAAAATAGAAATGACAGTAGGAAGTACATCTTTAAAAGTAAAAATGAAAAATGAAGAAGAAGATAAAAAGGCAATAGTTCCTAATACACAAACATTTATGGAATTAATTCAAACAAAAGTGCAAGAAGGAAACGAAATAGAATTAATACAAAATAAAGTAAATCCATTAGTAACAACATCAAGAGCGTTAATATCTTTTTTACCTACAATAATAATGCTTTGCTTATTCATACTATTATTTCAAATGCAAGGTTTAGGAGATAAAGGAAAAGTATATGATGCTGAAGAAAAGGATACAAAAACTAAATTTGATGATGTTGCTGGTTTAGAAGAAGAAAAACATGAATTAGTAGAAATTGTTGACTTTTTGAAAAAGCCAGAGGAATTTCATAAAATGGGAGCAAAAGTTCCAAGAGGTGTTTTACTATGTGGTAAACCAGGAACTGGTAAAACATTAATTGCAAAAGCGATAGCAGGCGAAGCAAATGTACCATTTATATCAATGAGTGGTTCAGAATTTATAGAAATGTTTGCAGGACTTGGTGCTTCAAGAGTTAGAAAATTATTTGAAAAAGCAAGAAAAATGAGTCCATGTATAATATTTATAGACGAAATAGATGCAATAGGTGCAAGAAGAACAAGTAATAGTGGTGCAGAATCTGAAAATAATCAAACATTAAATCAATTATTAGTTGAAATGGATGGATTTGATACAGAAGAAAATATTATAGTATTAGCTGCAACAAATAGACCAGAAATGCTAGACAAAGCACTTCTAAGACCAGGAAGATTTGATAGACAAATAATGATAGCAGCACCGGACCAAAAAGGTAGAGAAGAAATAATAAAGATTCATAGTAAAGATAAAAAATTTGCAGAAGATGTTTCTTTAAAATCTATATCTGAAGATACAGCTGGATTTACAGGTGCAGAGCTTGCAAATGTTTTAAATGAAGCGGCAATTATAGCTACAATAAAAAGACATAAAGCAATAACAAACGAAGACTTAGATGACGCAGTAAAAAAAGTAACAGTAGGAATAGAAAAACATAGTAGAGTAATATCAGATAAAGACAAAAAATTAACAGCATACCATGAAGCAGGACATGCTATAGTAAGCAGATATTTAGAAACTCAAAACGATATAAAAGAAGTTTCAATTATACCAAGAGGTGTAGCAGGTGGTTACACAATGTATAAAACAAACGAAGATAAATATTATATATCTAAAACAGAAATGGAAGAAAAAATGATAGCACTAATGGGTGGTAGAGCAGCAGAAAAAATAGCATTAAATGATATATCAACAGGAGCAAGTAACGACTTAGAAGTTGCAACAAAAATTGCAAAAGATATGGTAACAGTATATGGAATGAGCGAAAATTTAGGACCAATATCATTAAAAACTGATGACCCAAATGAACTATTAGTATTTGGAGAAAAAATAGAAGATGTAATAGGAGCAGAAGTAAAAATATTAATAGATACAGCATATTTAGATGCACAAAAATTAATAAGAGAAAATATGGATAAATTAGATGCTGTAGCACAAAAACTTTTAGAAAAAGAAGTAATTTCAGGAAAAGAATTTTACGAAATAGTAGGATAAAGTAAAAAAATCAACCTATAGCTAAGTTATAGGTTGATTTTTAGTTTAATTTCTTTTCCATTTAAATAATTTAAAATTCCACTTTCTGTGCTAAAATTAAATTTTAATTTATAACTACAAAGTTGTTGTGTTTTAAACTTAAATTTTTTATTAATCTCATTTATACCATATTTACCATCACCAATAATAGGAAGCCCAATATGAGCCAAGTGTGCACGTATTTGATGTGTTCTTCCAGTTTGAATTTCAACATCTAATATGCAAGTATTTTTTTCTTTATCAATACTTAATACATTATATGTAGTTATTATTTTTTGATACTTTTTCTTAAAAGTATCTGATACATAAACTAAAGATTTTTTTGTATCTTTAAATAAATAAGCTTCTAGTTTTTCTTTGGTATTATTAGGTATTCCATAGCAATAAGCAATATAGTGTTTTTCAATTTCTTTATTCTTAAATTTTTCCAATAATATATTTAAAGTTTCAGTATTTTTAGCGTACAAAATTAAACCAGAAGTATTTCTATCTAATCTATGGCAAGGATTAATATTATTAGAATATTTTTCATGTACAAAGAAAGTTAAAGAATTACAGCCAGTAGTTTCAATACCAGAGGGCTTATTTAAAACTAAAATATTCTCATCTTCAAAAACAACATCTAATTTAAATTCCAATAGTTCATCGGAGATATAAATTTTAATTAAATCATTTTCAAAAACAGTTTCATTTTTATTAATACGCTTACCATTAATTAAAATATCTTTTTTTCTAAGTGCTTTAAAAACAGTATTTTTATTTAAGGTAGGAAACATACTACACAAAAAGACATCTATTTTTTTATTATTAAATTTATTATTTACAACCAATTCTTTCATAATTGTTATTATAAATAAAACAATTAAAAAAATCAAATTAAGCGCAAAAATTTGTAAGGGAGTATTTTATTTAAGCCAAAATAAATAAAAATATATAAAAAACTAATGGAAATATATTAAAATTTATTGTATAATTGCATTTAATAATTTATAATGTATGGGTATGGTATATTGTACCTACAAAAATAATAAAATTAAAAAAATAATTTAAAAGGAGAAAGAAATGAAATATTTAAAAACAATAAGTACAATAATAATAACAATAATAATATTAGGAATTGCAAATACAAGTTTTGCTGTAGAAAAAGTAGATATAGAAGAATATTTAAAAGAAAAAAATATGAATGTAAACAATATTTCAGCATCAGATGCACTTACAATATATCAAGACTTAAGCAAAGAATATTCAAATGAAGAAATTGCTGAAATGATAGATGATTATAGTCCAGAACTAAAACAAAAAGGTATTAGTGAAAATACACTTTCAGCAGGGAAAACATTACTAGAACAAACAGATGCAAAAACTTTAAATGAAGTATTTGAAGAAGTAAATGTTGAAGAAATAAAAGAAAAATTAGAACAAGGTTATAGTGCAGAAGAAATTTTAAATGATATAAAAAATGAAATGCCAACACAAAAGAAAGTTTCTGTTGCTAGCAAAATAATATTAAGTAATAAAATAGTAAAAACAGTTATAATCATTTCATTAATTTATGGTATATATGCAATTATTATAAGAGGATTAATATATATAAAAGCTAGAGAACATTTTTGGGCAACGTTTATTCCATTTTATAGAGATGCAGTACTTTTTAAAATATGTGGTTATAGTGCATGGTGGCTAATTTTATTACTAATTCCAATAATTGGATGGTTTATATATGGAGTATTAAAATTAGTTATGAATTTTGAACTTTCAAAAGCATTTGGAAAAGGATTTTTCTTTGGATTGGGAATATGGTTATTAAAACCTATTTTTGAAACAATAATTGTATTTAACAAAAAAATTCAATTTTTAGAATTAGAAGATTAAAAATTTATAGTAAAATCGGCATTTGTATAAATGTCGATAAATTAACTAAATTTGGAAGAAGGTTAAAAAATGAAAATTTTAGCAGTAGGAGATATTGTTGGCGAAAATGGTGCAAAAAAAGCTACATCAATATTAAAAAATATACGACAACAGGAAGACATAGATTTTATAATTGTAAATGCAGAAAATTCTGCATCAGGATTTGGAATAACAAAAAAGATATTTGATAATCTAATAGATGCTGGAACAGATGTAATAACAATGGGAAATCATACTTGGGGGAAAAAAGATATATTTTCCCTTATAGATAATGAAAAAATAATAAGACCAGCAAATTATTCAAAAGGTCTTCCAGGAGTAGGATATAGAATATATAATTGTAAAAACAAAAAAATAGCAGTAATGAATCTAATAGGAAGAACATCAATGGGAATTCTTTCAGAAAATCCATTTACAATAGCAAAAGAAATAATAGAAGATATAAAAGATAAGGTAGATTTAATAGTAATAGACTTTCATGCAGAAGCTACAGCAGAAAAAATAGCATTGGGATATTATTTAGATGGAATGGCAAATATAGTATTTGGAACACATACGCATGTGCAAACAGCAGATGAAAAAGTACTACCAAAAGGAACAGCATACATAACAGATATAGGAATGACAGGACCAAGAAATTCAGTAATAGGAATGGATATAGATGTGTCTTTTAAAAGATTTGTAACATCACTTCCAGAAAGATATAAATTAGCAGAAGGAGAATGCATTTTTAATAGTGTAATATTTGAAATAAATGACGAAACAAATAAAATTATAAAAATTGAAAGATATAATAAAGTCTAAATGTAGAAAACAGTCGAATACTGCGATAGAAACTAGCATTTTTTAAGTAAAAACGATTTACAATTTTTTCCAACTATTATATAAATATACTCGTTGCAAGAACAAATAAAATTTATTATTAGGAGGAAAAAAATGGAAACTTTAAAAATCTCATCAAAATCTAACCCAAATTCAATAGCAGGAGCAATTGCTGGGTTAGTAAAAGAAAACAACAAAGCAGAAATGCAAGCAATTGGAGCAGGAGCACTTAATCAAGCAGTTAAAGCAGTAGCAATAGCAAGAGGATTTGTGGCACCAACTGGAGTTGACCTAATATGCATACCAGCATTTGCCGAGGTGCAAGTAGAGGGGGAAGATAGAACTGGTATGAAATTAATTGTGGAATCTAGAAAATAAAATTAATATATAGGGGGAGCAAAATAAAATGCTCTCTTTTTTGCTAGAAGACAGAAGTTAAAGATAGAGTTCAAGAAGATATAAATAAAAATTTAATTATATTTTTTTACTTTATGCCTTAAGCATTTTATCTCTTGACTCTAACCTCTAACTGTTTTAATAAAATTATAATAAATATATGAATTTATATTGAAATTTTTTTATTATTACTATATTATAAAAACATATGAGGTGAAATAATGAAAAATAACTTTGTTAAATATATATTTATTGCATTTGTAGCTGTTTTAATTATTTTTGCAGTTTATAAAATAAGTAAGGAAGAAAATAAAAATAATGAAGCACAAGATAAACAAGAGACAGCTCAAGAGGTCAAAACTGCGACAGATTTAAGATTAGCTATTGTTAATTTTGATACAATAAATCCAATTATTAGCAATAATTCAAATGTACAAGATATTTCAAAATTAGTATTTGAGCCTTTAATAAATATGCAACAAGATTATAAATTAGAGCAATGTTTAGCAACAGAATGGTCTAGAAGTGGTGATACATCCTATGTTATAAAATTAAGAGAAGGTGTAAAATGGCAAGATGGAAGTAATTTTACATCCAGAGATGTTCAATTTACAATAGATATATTAAAAAATATATCTTCAGTATATTCTTATAATGTTCAGCATGTTGTACGAATGGATATTATAGATGACTATGCAATTAAAATAACCTTAGATGAGAAAGATCCATATTTTGAATATAAATTAACCTTCCCAATTCTTTCTAATAATTTTTATTTAGAACAAGATTTTTTAAATACAGAAAAAAATAATATACCTATGGGAACAGGTATGTATAAAATTGTTAGTAATGAAGGTGGAGTTATTCTTTTAAAGAAAAATCAAAATTGGTGGAATACATCTAATAAAAATGCCAAAATAGAGGAAATTAAGATTAATTTATATCCTTCTATGGGAGATGCGTATAATGCATTTAAAATGGGAAATTTAGATATGCTGTCAACGCAAAATGAAGATTTAGAAAATTATATAGGTACCATTGGATACAATAAAGCAGAATATAAAGGCAGAGAATACGACTTTTTAGCAATGAATTGTGATAATTTTATCTTAGCAGACAAAAATGTAAGAAAAGCAATAAATTATAGTATTGATAAAGAAAATATAATAGCAACCGTATATGGTGGAAAATATTATGGTGTTGATTTTCCTTTAGATTTTGGTATGTGGCTTTACAATTCCGAAAGCAGTAGTTCTGGATATAATCCTGACCAAGCAAAGCAGTTATTAATTGATAGTGGATGGGAATACGAAAAAGGATATTGGAAGAAAAAAGAAGATTATAAAACTATAAAACTAGAATTAACCTTAACAGTTGATGCAGAAAACGCACAAAGAGTACAAGCAGCAGAAATTATAAAATATAATTTACAAGAAATAGGAATTCAAGTTAATATATATAAAGTTTCTAATTCTGCATATAAAAAAATATTGGAAAATAAAAATTATGAAATTTTAATTGCTGGAACAAATGTAGGGTTAACAGCAGATTTAACAACATACCTTGGCGAAAATAATATAAGTAATTTTAAAAATGAAGAAATATCTAAAATAATGAATGACATTCAAAATATTAAGGACGAAAATACTCTAAAAGAAAAATATAAAAAGATAATAGAAATATATAAAGAAGAATGTCCATACAAAAGTTTATACATAAATAAAAAAATTCTTATATATAGTAGCAACTTAAGAGGAGATATAGCTCCAAATTCATACAACATTTTTTATAACGTAGAAAATTGGTATAGGGAAATTTAATAAAAAAAATAAAAAAAACTGTTGACAAAAATTAAAATATAGAATAAAATGCAAACATAGTTTTGAAGAAATAATGTTCGAAAAAAAGAAAGGAAGATAAAAATGGAAGAAAATATTGAAAGAAAAAAAGCCTTAGAAGTTGCAATGGCGCAAATAGAAAAACAATTTGGAAAAGGATCTGTAATGAAACTTGGAGAATATAAAGCAATGGAAGTAGAAGCAATACCTACGGGTGCATTAGGATTAGATATAGCACTTGGTATAGGTGGTGTCCCTAGAGGAAGAATAATAGAAGTATATGGACCAGAATCATCTGGTAAGACAACACTTGCATTACATGTAATTGCAGAAGCACAAAAAATGAGTGGAACAGCAGCTTTTATAGATGCAGAACATGCATTAGATCCTGTATATGCAAGACATTTGGGAGTAGATATAGATAATTTACTTGTATCTCAACCAGATACAGGAGAACAAGCACTAGAAATTACAGAAGCTCTAGTTAGAAGTGGAGCATTAGATGTTATAGTTGTAGACTCTGTTGCAGCGCTTGTTCCAAAAGCCGAAATAGATGGAGATATGGGAGATTCTCATATGGGATTGCAAGCAAGACTTATGTCACAAGCACTACGTAAACTTGCAGGTGCTATAAACAAATCAAAAACAGTTTTAATTTTTATAAACCAATTAAGAGAAAAAATAGGTGTAATGTTTGGAAATCCAGAAACAACAACTGGTGGTAGAGCATTAAAATTTTATGCATCTGTTAGAATGGATATAAGAAAAATAGAAAATATTAAACAAGAAGGAGAAATTATTGGAAGCAGAGCAAGAGTAAAAGTTGTCAAAAATAAAGTTGCTCCACCATTTAGAGAAGCGGAATTCGATATAATATATGGAAAAGGTATATCAAAAGAAGGAAATATATTAGATATGGCTGTTAACCTAGATATTATTGAAAAAGCAGGTTCATGGTTTAGTTATAACGGAGAAAAAATAGGTCAAGGTAGAGAAAATGTTAAAAAATATTTAACAGAAAATCCAGAAATATTAGAAGAAGTAGAAAATAAGGTAAGAGCTAATTTTGAAAAAGCTTTTGAGCAAAGTTTAGGAGAGGAACAAGATACTGAAAAAGAAGAATAATAATTATAAATTTGAAAAAGTATAAATATTATGATATACTTTAAAAGTAGTTTGCTTAGTAGTAATAGTTATAACGTTTAAGGAGGCATGCCATATGCAAAGTGAAGAACTTAGAAAATTGTTTTTAGAAGATTTCGAAAAGCGGAATCGTTGCGAAAGGAAAAAAAGAAGCTTTAAAGAATTTGGAGAAGACACAAGAATTTTAGCATTAGAAATGGCTGGGTATATCGAATTTATGATTCGGCAATTTTGCAAAAAGAAAAATTCTATTGACTGGATTATAGTTGGTAAATTTTATGATAAGGCAAAAATTGAATACAATTCATTATATCCTAAAATGGATATAAAAGATGTAGCCCAGTACGTATACTATGTTAATGTTTCTCATCCAATTACAATTTTCACAGAAGAGGTCATGCAGGCATTAGGAACCTATTTAGAAGAACTAGGATTCTTTAGTGTCAGTATTAAACAAGAGGAAAATACTTCAAATTGGGAGTGTTGTATTAGAATTTTATAACTAAAAAAAGGGTTTCAAATTTTGAGACCCTTTTTTTTACGTAATTGTATTGCTAAAAAATAAATAATAATATAAAATATAAAAACAAGAAAGGAATAAATATGTATTCATTAGAAGAATTTGATAAACAAAAAACCAAAGTATTTAAATACATAATGTATAAAAAAAGAACAGAATATGAAGTTAGAATAAAATTCAATAAAGTAATACAAGAAGATATGTTAGAAGATATTATAGAGTATCTAAAAGAAGCAGGATATATTAATGATTTAAATTATATACAAAGAGCCGTATCAGAATTTATGGCTTTAAAGAATTTATCTATTAAAGAAATAAATTATAAATTATATTCAAAAGGAATAAAAAAACAATTAATTGAAGATTACATAGATAAACATTATGAAGAATTAAATGAATACGAAAATAAATCTGCACAAAATATTAAAATAAAAAAACAAAATTTAATGAATGAAGAAGAAATAAGAACTTATTTATTAAAAAAAGGATATAGAGGAGAAAATATATAATGCGAAACGTATTAACATTAGAAACAAATAAATATGCAATAAAAATAGAAAATTTTGAAGGTCCACTAGACTTATTATGCCACTTAATAGATAAAAATAAAATGGACATATATGATATAAAAATAAGTGAAATTGCAGACCAATATATAGACTATATTAAGCAAATGGAAAAATTAAATTTAGAAATTGCTAGCGAATTTTTAGTTATGGCTTCAACTTTAATTTATTTGAAATCTAAAAGCTTATTGCCAAAACAGGTTGATAATGAGGAAGAATTATCTGAAGAAGAATTAATTAGAAGAATTATTGAATATAAAAAATATAAAGAGATAATGAAGAAATTAAGAGAAAATTTTGAAAAGAATTCAAATAGAATTTTTAAGATGCAGGAGCAAATTGAACTTCCTAAACAAAAATTAGAAGTTGAATATACAAAAGACATTATACCAGAATTATACAAAATTATAATAGAAAAAAATGAACAAAAATTAAATCTAAATGCAAAAAATATAGAAAAAATTGCAATAACAGAAAGCTATACAGTTGCAAGTAAAGTAAAAGAAATGTTTAAGGTTTTAATTAAACAGAAAAAATTTATTTTTAATAAATTATTTTCAACAAAAGAACATAACAAACAAGAAATTGTAACAGCATTTTCTGGAATGTTAGAAATGTCAAGAAGAAACAAAGTAATAACAAATCAGGAAAAAATATTTGGAGACATCTTAGTAGAAAAACAAAATAAAGTAAAACAATTAAAATAAAAGAACACAACAAGTTTAAAATTCTGAAATATGTAAAAACTAATAATATATTCAAAAAGGAGTTTGAATAATGTTATTAGTTTTTTTAACTTTAATTATTTTTATTATAGCTTGTATAGTAACTTTAAGAATAGAAATAGATATTCAAAAACTTTCATTATCAAATATAAAAAAAATAGACAAAGATAAATTTACATTAAAAATAAGATTTTATATATTTAATTATCTAAAAATAGTACAAATAAAATTGAATAATAAAAAAATAAAAAAGATACTAAATAATAAAAAAATTGATATAAAAAAAATAGCAAATAAACTACCTAAAAACAAAAAGCAGGATTTAAAATTATTACAAGCTTTAAGGGTAAAAAAATTATATCTAAAATTAGAAATTGGAACAATAGATATAATGATAACAACATTTTTAATACCAATTATTTCAACAATACTTTCTGTTTTATTAATAAAAAGTGCAAATAGAAAAAATTGCTATTACAAAATAACTCCTTTATATACAGATGAAAATATTTATAATATAGATTTAAATTGTATAATTAGCATAAAAATAATACATATTATAAGTATAATGTTAAAAAATATAAATAAAGGAGCTGATAAACATGAACGAACATCCAATAGAAGGTCTTATGCTTACAGCAATGAATAGTATTAGAGATATGATAGATGTAAATACAATAATTGGAGATGCAATAGAAACAAAAAATAATATAACTATAATACCTATATCTAAAGTAACTTTTGGATTTGCAGCAGGAGGAAGCGAGTTCAAAGGCGAAGCAATAGATGAATATAATAAAAGAGAAAAGGAAGAAGAAATTCAATATAGATTACCATTTGGAGGTGGAAGTGGAGCAGGTGTTAGAATTGTGCCAGTTGCATTTTTAGTTATACAATCTAACAACGTAAGATTAATACCAGTTGACCATTCTTCTGCAATAGATAAATTACTAGATTATGTACCAGATTTATTTGAAAAAACAAACAATATTATAAACAGAACAATGAGTGATAAAAAACAAGAAAGAAAAGAGGAAAGAAATTTAAACAAAAACAAAAACAAAAATAAAAACAAAGCTCAAAAAATAGAAAACAATTATGAAGTAGAAATAAACAAGATACAACCGGAAAATGAAAATACTTACGAAGAAGACGAATTTTAAGTATATAAGAAAATCTTATGTAAGTATAAAATTAAAGCTATTTAAACATTATAAAAAACAAAAATTAAAGAAAAAATAAAGATAAAATTTTATCTTTATTTTTTTTCTTTTTTTTGCCAAAATTTCCAAAAAAATATTGTCATTTTTTGCAAAAATTCTATTGCAAAAAAGATAATTTATTGTTATCATTATTATGATTAAATAAATGTACATAAGGAGAAAGAAATGATTGAATTTAGAAATGTAAACAAGACATATAATACAGGAACAGAAGCAGTTAAAAATGCTAATTTTAGAATAGAAAAAGGAGAATTCGCATTTTTAATAGGGGCTTCAGGTTCAGGAAAATCTACATTAATAAAATTAATCTTAAAAGAAGAAGAACCAAGTTCTGGAAGCATTATTATAAATGGAAAAGATACAACTTTTTTAAAACAAAATAGAGTTCCATATTTAAGAAGAAGTATGGGAGTTGTATTTCAAGACTTTAGACTTTTACCAGATAAAACCGTATACGAAAATGTAGCATTTGCTATGTACATAGTTAAGGCTACTCCAAAACATATTAGAAGACAAGTTCCAATGGTACTTTCTTTGGTAGGACTAAGTGAAAAATCAAAAATGTATCCAAATGAATTATCAGGAGGAGAACAACAAAGAGTTGCTTTAGCAAGAGCTTTAGTTAATAATCCTTCTATGATAATAGCAGATGAACCAACAGGAAACTTAGACCCAGATACAGCATGGGAAATTATGAATCTATTAAATGATATAAATTTAAGAGGAACAACAGTTGTAGTTGCAACACATGCTAAGGACATTGTTGATAAAATGAACAAAAGAGTTATTACAATAAAAGATGGTAATATAATAAGAGATGAAAAAGGTGGTTATGACAGTGAGATTTAATATAATTGGTTATTTTTGTAAAGAAGGTTTTAGAAACACATTAAAAAATAAAAAATCAACAAGTGCTTCATTAATAGTTATGTGTTTTACAATGTTAATATTTGGTGTTTTCTTTATGATAGGCGAAAATATAAATAACGTTATGGAACAAATCGAGTCTGCACAAGGAATACAAGTTTTTATAAATACAGATGTATCTGATGAAGAAGTTACACAAATAGGAATAGATTTAAAAGAAATATCTGGAATAAACACAATTACATATGTTTCAAAAGAAGATGCATTAAATCAAATGAAGGAAAAATTTAAAGATAGACAAGATTTATTAACAGGACTTGAAGAAAACAACATATTTCCAGCATCTTATGTTGTAACATTAACAGATTTAAATGAAAGTTCCAAAGTGCAAGACGAAATAAAAAATGTTGTTGGAGATAGATTAAAAAAATTAACTAGTAAAGATGAAACTGTTTCAGCCTTAATAAGAATTGCAAATGGAATTAGAATTGTAACAGGAGTTATACTTGCATTTTTAATTATAATTTCAGTTGTTATAATATCAAATACTATAAAATTAACTGTACATGCAAGAAGAAAAGAAATTTCAATTATGAAATATGTAGGTGCTACAAATAGCTTTATAAGATGGCCATTTATAATAGAAGGTATAATTATAGGAATTATTGCAGGAATTGCATCTATTTTAATTGTAGCAATTATTTATAATATAATATCTCAAAAAATAGTTGCATCACCAGTAATTTCTTCAATGAATATTAGTCTACTAAGTTTTGGACAAATGTTTAATTTAATTGTTATAGTATACCTACTATTAGGTGTTGGAATAGGTATTATAGGAAGTAGCATTTCTATGAGAAAATACTTAGAAGTATAAAGCTTTATGTATATAGAAAGGATAGGTAATTGAAAATGAAAAAGCGTTTAATTGCCATTTTATTAATACTTAGTATTTTAGGTATATTTTCCTTTACTTATGCAGAAGAACTAACAGATTTAATTAATAAACAAAATGAACTACAAAATCAAAAAAATGAGGCAGATAGTAAACTTGGAATTGTTCAAGAAGAACTTTCACAAAATATAATACAAGTAGAAGAATTAAGTAGTAATATAGCAGAATATGAAATACAAATAAATGAGTGGGGAAAGCAAATAGATGAGCTACAAACTTCTATAAATGAAATACAAAAGAAACTTGAAGTTGCACAAAAGGATTATGATAAACAAGAGAAATTATTAGAAAATAGATTAGTTACTCTGTATGAAGCGGGAGAAACAACATTTTTAGATTTTATTTTAAAATCTTCAAATATAGTAGATTTTATATCAAATTATTATTTAATTGCAGAACTAGCAAATTATGATGAGGATTTATTAGATAAAATAGATTCACAAAAAAAACAAATAGAAGCAAACAAAACAATGCTAGAAACACAGCAGACACAGTATAATACAATAAAAGCAAATTTTGAAAAAAAGAAAATAATTCTAAATAATACAAAAGTATTAAGAGACGAATATATAAATAAACTTACAGAAGATGAAAAACAATTAACTACACAAATAGATGAGTATAGAATGCAAATACTGGCAGTTGAGACAGAAATATCACAAATTACAACAGCAAATATAGATACACAATATATTGGCGGACAGATGGCATGGCCAGTTCCAGGATATACAAGAATAACATCAAATTATGGAATGAGAACTCATCCAATTACAGGAATATATAAATTACATACAGGTGTAGATATAGGAGCACCAATGGGAGCAAACTTTATTGCAGCAAATGATGGAATAGTTACAAAAGCAGGTTATAATACTGCATATGGAAATATGGTAATTATAGATCATGGAGGGGGTATTTCAACTTTGTATGCACATGGAAGCGAAATACTAGTTGAGGCAGGACAAACTGTAACAAAAGGAACTCCAATATTAAAGGTTGGTTCTACAGGATATTCAACAGGTGCACATGCACACTTCGAGGTAAGAATTAATGGGCAACCAACAAATCCATTAACATATATAACAAATTCAAATAATACACAAAATGAAAATGTAATAGATACAACAAATAATATGGAGGATTAAAAATGAAAAAAATAAGTATTAAATTAATTGGAATAGTTTTAGTATTTGCAATATTAACTTCAACTATATCTATGGCGGCAACCCGTACAGAGCTAGAAAATCAACAAAAACAAATTAATAGTGATATTAAACAAAAGGAAGATGATTTAGAAGAAGTTAAAGAAGAAAAAAATGAAACCATGTCAGAAGTTAGGGACTTAATGGAAAAAATATCAAATTATGAAAATGAAATAGCTCAATTAGATACACAAGTTAAAACACTAAATAATTCAATATCTGAAACAAAGGAAAAATTAGAAAAAGCAGAAAAAAATTATAGTAAACAACAAGAGCTATTAAATGAAAGATTAGTAGCATTATTTGAAGCAGGAGATACATCTTACTTAGATGTACTACTAACTTCAGAAGACTTTACAGATTTAATTTCAAATTGGTATTTAGTTTCTGAACTTGCTACATATGATAAAGATATGTTAGAAAAAATAGAAAAACAAAAAAATGAAATAGACCAAGCAAAAACAGAGTTAGAAAATAATAGAAAACAATTAGAAACAGCAAAATCATCTAAAGAGGCTAAATCTACAGAACTAAAAGAAGTTAAGAGCCAAAAAGATAAAAAGGTTACAGAATTATCTGGAGAAGAAAAAGATTTACAAAAAGAAATTGAAGAATTACAAAAAGAAGATAAAGAAATTGCTTCTAAAATAAAAAAATATAAGCAGAGCTATCAACCATCATCAGGAGGAAGTCCTTCAAGTTCTGCACCTATGGGAAATGAAAGTTCATATGGATTTATAAGACCTGTTTCAGGAGGATATATAGGAACAGGATATGGAGTTACAGGAAAATACTGGTCACTTGGCTATCATACTGGAATAGATTTTAACGGAGTAAGTGGAAACCCAATATATTCAATAGGAGATGGAATTGTTGTACAAGCTAGTACTACTGGATCTTATGGAAATCATATACTAATATATCATGGAAATGGAATATATAGCCATTATGCACATGGAGTATCTGGTTCTATAAGAGTAAGTGAAGGACAAAATGTAAGTAAAGGACAACATATAATGAATGTTGGGGCTACAGGAAATGTAACAGGATCACATTTACATTTTGAAATTAGAACAGGAAATGGAGGATTTAGAGATTGCGTAAATCCTTTACCATACCTACCATAAATAAAATACATAGTAGGGGCGTCCATTGGACGCCCGAAAATCTTCGAATAATTAAATATATAAAACAATTGACAACAAAAAAATACAAGAAAAAAATTAAAAACAATTAAACCATAAAAATAACCTGTAAAATGTAGGGGCGTCCATTGGACGCCCCTACTATTTTTTATTAATTGTTGGTGACCCGTACGGGAATCGAACCCATGATTCAGCCTTGAGAGGGCTGCGTCTTAACCGCTTGACCAAC
>CANRKA010000029.1 GCA_947631025.1 uncultured Clostridia bacterium
AGAGAGAGAGAGAGAGAGAGCAGTAATTTAGAAAATGCAAAAGGAGTAACATTAATTGCGCTAGTAATTACAATAATAGTGCTTTTAATATTAGCAGGAGTAGTATTAAATACAGTTCTAGGAAATGATGGAATAATAGCAAAGGCACAGCTTGCAAAAGAGAAAACAAATAATGTACAAATAGAAGAACAAGAAAAATTAAATGATTTAGAAAATGAGTTAGCAAATTATTCAATAAGAGCTAATAATTTAGCAAGTACAACAATATATCCACAAGGTGGAACAGAAGAAAATCCACCAACAATAACAACTAATGCAAGAATTGAAGTTGATAATCCATATCCAGGCCATAATGTATATGCTACTGTAGAGATAAAAGTTAATGATTTGTGGGGAGAAACTGGATGGATTTATTCACCTGCTTCTGGGCAACGCTCATATGGAATAGAAGCATTTAGGTTATATGGAGAAAATTATGATAAAATAATTATTCAGACTGGTAACTCTAGTATTACAGGTCAAGCTATTCTTTGTGGTAATCCATTTGGAAATGGGGCAAATATAAGTTCAGCGCAATATAAGCTAAATGTAATATGTTTAGATTAAAATTTTTATTTTTATTTTTTTAAGATACTTACACTAAAAAAATATATGTTTTAGCTAATAAAACATATATTTTTCTTTTGCAGATTATTGATTTTATTAGTAGTTTTAGTGTATAATTTTAAAAAAAGAGATTCAAGGAGAGAACGAATGAAAAAAATAAATGTGGATAAAAACTCTAAAAACGTTGAGGCTGTAACACACACACACACACACACACACACACATGGAGTTTTAGAAAATAAAAAAGTAATAAATATAAAAGATAAAGACATCTACCCTTACAAAGAAACAAATTGTAAGGGTGGGTGTTTTTGTAATTTAAAAAGAAAGTCTGGAATAACATTAATTGCATTAGTAATAACAATAATTGTGCTTTTAATCTTAGCAGGAGTGGTATTAAATACAGTTTTAGGAAATGACGGAATAATAGCAAAGGCACAGCTTGCAAAAGAAAATCAAAATTATGCAGATGCAGAAGAAAGTTTGCAATTATTATTAATGGAAATTAAAACAGAAATATTAACAGAAGAAAAAAGAGATACACAAATAACAGATTGTGATAAGTTACAAGGAAAACAAGATGTAAATAAAGTAGAATATGTTGATGAAGAAATAGCAGGTAAAACTATAAAATATGCTAATATTACATATAGAAATTATGTATTTAAAGTTAATGATAAATTAGAAATAATAGAAAATCTTAAGATAGAAGAAGATAGTAAAGAAAATACATATAA
Organism: uncultured Clostridia bacterium; assembly: GCA_947631025.1. Classification (GTDB taxonomy): domain Bacteria; phylum Bacillota; class Clostridia; order TANB77; family CAG-508; genus Merdicola. The sequence continues at coordinate 1,344 of CANRKA010000029.1, forward strand.
TAGTTTAATAGATGCAATTGATAAAATAACAAAAAGTGGAATACAAGATATAAATGTAAATAATAAAATATATTCTATAGATATGATAATACAAACAGGAAATATAACTTTAGATGGAAAGAAACAAATAAATGGGTCAACACTAATTAATAATATATATGAATTTGGAAATAAAGAAGAAGATGTTGCAAAGTTAGGTGAAGACCAGGTAACAATTGAAGATGCAAAAAATATGGTAGTATTAAAAGTAAATGGTAATTTAACAATAAGTCAAGATGTAACCTTAACGGCATGTAAAAGTGATAGTGGGTATGGAGGACCAAAGGGATTATTAATATATTGTACAGGAACTTTAACAAATAATGGAACAATAGATATGACAGCAAGAGGAGCAAGAGCTGTAGGAGAGGATGTATTTTTATGGAAAAATTCAAATAATGAATATGAATATGTTCCTGCTGAAGGTGCAAGCAAAAGTGATGAGTATACGTGGGGAAAAAATGCGATAGCGACAGGCACTACTGGAAAATCTGGAGAAGGAAGGCAAACACGGTGGAGGCGGTGCTGGAGGAGTAATCCATGGAGATTCAAGTGGATATGAACATATGTATGGGGGAGGACAAGGTACATCGTACTCTGGAGGAACAGGTTCAGGTGGAATGAATGCAAATGATAAAGCTGGACCAACTTATAATCGTCCCGGAGAAAGTAATGGAGGAACAGGAGGCGTAGGAAGAGTATATAGATATGATGCTAGTTGGGGGGCTAGAAATTCGGCAGGAGGTGCAGGAAATCCAGGAGGAAATGGAGCATCACATACATCAGGAGCAAAGTCTAATGAAGGAAATAATATAAATTATAAAGGCAATGATGGAACAGGAGGATTACTTATTATATATAGTAATATATTTGAAAACAATGGAATGTGTAGAGCTAATGGAGTAGATGCTACTAGTACTATAGAACCAGCAGGTGGAGCATCTGGAGGAGGTTCAATTAATATCTTTTATAATAAAATTGAAAACTATGGTAAATTTGAAGCAAAAGGAGGACAATCGGTAAATCATGGAGGAGCAGGTGGAAATGGTACAGTTACAATAGGTTCTATAAAGTCAGGCTCTTTTGTAAAAGATGAAATAAATTTAGAAGAAGAACAAGAGCAACAGTAATTTTAAAATTTAAATGAATTACAAAAAAAATATATGTTTTATGTATTTAATAAAACATATATTTTTTTTGCAAATTAATAAAAAAGTTAACAAAACACTTGACAATTCAACAAAAATAGTGTAAAGTATATTTGCATTACAAAAAGGAAGTAGTTATTATGGAAAGAAATGTTGAAATAAGTATGCTATGCCAAATATATGGAAAGCTTTTAACTAAAAAACAATATGAATTTATTAATGATTACTATAATAATGACTTGTCTTTATCAGAAATAGCAGAAAACGAAAACATAACAAGGCAAGCTGTTAGAGACATTATAAAAAAGGGGGAAAAGAAACTTTTCGAATATGAAAAGAAACTAGAATTTATGAAAAGGATGTTAAATCAAGAAAACATTATAAAAAATATACTAAAAGAAATTAGTAAAATTGAAACAAAAGATTCAGACAAACAGGTAAATAAAGTTCTAGAGCATGTTAAAAAAGAACTAAATTGTTTAGTTTAAAAGGAGGCTATAAATGGCTTTTGAAGGGTTATCTTCTAAACTACAAGATATTACAAGAAAGTTTAAAGGAAAAGCAAGAGTTACAGAATCAGATTTAAAGGAAATGCTAAGAGAAGTCAAATTAGCACTTTTGGAAGCTGATGTTAACTATAAAATAGTAAAAGAATTTATAAATAGTGTACAAGAAAAAGCATTAGGGCAATCTGTTTTAAAATCATTAACGCCTGGGCAACAAGTAGTAAAAATTGTTAAAGATGAGTTAGTAGAATTACTTGGTGGAACAGATAGCAAAATTAACTTTTCACCAAATCCACCAACAGTAATTATGTTAGTAGGTTTGCAAGGTTCAGGTAAAACAACAACAGCAGGAAAACTTGCTAATATAATTAGAAAACAAGGTAAAAAACCTTTGCTTGTTGCATGTGATGTATATAGACCAGCAGCTATTAAGCAATTGCAGGTTGTGGGGGCACAACTAAACATTCCTGTATTTAGCAATGAACAGTCTAAAGATGTTGTACATATTGCAAAACAAGCTATAAGCGAAGCAATTTCTAAGTTAAATGATGTAATTATAATAGATACAGCAGGTAGACTTCACATAGATGAAGAACTAATGCAAGAACTTAAAAATTTGAAGGCAAATGTAAAGCCACACGAAATATTATTAGTAGTAGATTCAATGACTGGTCAAGATGCTGTAAATGTTGCTAAAACCTTCGATGAGCAATTAGGATTTGATGGTGTTATTTTAACAAAGCTTGATGGAGATACAAGAGGTGGAGCTGCGTTATCTGTTAAAAAGATAACAGGAAAACCAATAAAATTTGCAGCAACAGGAGAAAAATTAAGTGATATAGAAAGTTTTAGACCAGAAGGAATGGCATCTAGAATACTTGGAATGGGAGATATGCTTTCTATTATAGAAAAAGCAGAGGATGCATTTGATGAAGAAGAAACATTAAAATTAGAAGAAAAATTAAGAAAGCAAAAAGGATTTGACTTAGACGACTATTTAGTACAACTAAGACAAATGAAGAAGATGGGTTCTTTTTCGTCAATATTAAAAATGATACCAGGAATGAATAAATTTAAAGACTTAAAAGTAGATGATAAAGAATTTACAAAAATAGAAGCAATAATATGTTCTATGACAGCAAAAGAAAGAAGAAATCCAAAACTTTTAAATGCAAATAGAAGAAAAAGAATAGCTATGGGAAGTGGAACAAAAGTACAAGATATAAATAAATTTATGGAATCATTTGAACTAACACAAAAAATGATGAAAAAAATAAACACACCAAAAGGTATGAAAAATATGATGAAAAACTTAAATATGAATGACATAGATATTAAATAAATAGGGAAAAAGGTAAATTTGCTAAATTCTGTATAAAACAAAAAAATATAAAACATTGTTATTAAATTTTTAAATTTATATAAATAAAATTAAATTTTAGGAGGTGAAACACATGGTAAAAATAAGATTACAAAGAGAAGGAAAGAAAAAAGCTCCTTTCTATCACATAGTAGTAGCTGATTCTAGATCTCCAAGAGATGGTAGAATTATAGAAAAAATAGGTTCTTATGATCCTATGACAAAGCCTTCAACAATAGTTTTAGATAATGAAAAAGTTGCTAGTTGGATTAAAAATGGTGCTAAACCAACAGATACTGTAAAAAAATTAATAGAAGCATCTAATAAATAATCATACAAAGGGGAGAAAACAAAGTGAAAGATATTTTAGAAACAATTATAAAGGCATTAGTAGAAGACCAAGAAGCTGTTGAAATAAATACAGTTGAAGGTGAAAAATCAATTGTATACGAAGTTAAAGTTGCTGAACATGATATGGGAAAAATAATAGGTAGAGAAGGAAAAATAGCTAGATCTATTAGAACACTTATTAAAGCATTAGCTGCTAAAGAGCAAAAAAGAGTTACAATTGAATTTATAGGATAAATAGGAGTACATATATGCAACAATATTTTGAAATAGGTCAAATTGTAAATACAAACGGTCTTAAGGGATGGCTAAAAATAAATCCTTTTACAGACAGTATTACAAAATTTGAATCTTTAAAATCCATTTTAGTAGAACATAAAAAAGAACTTCTAGAATTTAAAATAGAAGGTGTAAGATTTAGAAAAAATCAAGTATTCTTAAAACTAAAAGGAATAGAAACAATTGAAGAAGCAGAAAAGTTTAGAGAAGATTATATAAAAATTCAAAGAGATTCTCTTGAAAAACTTCCAGAGGACACATATTATATAGCAGATTTAATTGGACTTGATGTATACACTTTAAAACAAGAATTCTTAGGAAAATTATATGATATTTTTCCAACAGGAAGTAACGATGTATATGTTGTAAAAGATGGTGAAGGAAAACAAATATTATTGCCAGCAATAAAAGATGTTATAAAAGAAATTGATTTAAAAAACAAAAAAATAATAGTAGATACAATTAAGGGACTATTATAGGAGGAAAAATGAAATTTAGTGTGCTTACGCTTTTTCCAGAAATGTTTAATTCATTAAATGAAAGCATAATAGGAAAGGGAAAGGAAAAGGGACTTATAGATATAAATTTAGTAAATATAAGAGACTTTTCAAAAAATAAACATAAGCAAGTAGATGACACTCCATATGGTGGAGGCGCAGGAATGGTTATGAAAGCAGATGTTGTGTATGAAGCATATAAATCACTAAATACAAAAAATGCAAAAGTAATTTTTCTTACTCCACAGGGAAAAACTTTAAATCAAGAAAAAGTTAAAAAACTAGCACAAGAAGAGCATATTATACTTCTATGTGGCCATTATGAAGGAATAGACCAAAGAGTAATAGAAGAAATTGTAGATGAAGAAATATCTATAGGAGACTATGTATTAACAGGGGGAGAAATTCCTGCAATGGTATTAATAGATAGTGTAAGTAGATATGTAGAAGGGGTAATTAAAAAAGAATCTATAAATGAAGAATCATTTTCAGATGGACTTTTAGAATACCCACAATATACAAGACCAGAAATATTTCTAAATAAAAGAGTTCCAGAAGTATTATTATCTGGAAATCACCAAGAAATAGAAAAATGGAGGAAAAAGAGGTCTTTGGAAAATACATATAAAAAAAGACCAGAATTATTAGAAAATAAAAAATTGTCCAATAAGGACAAAGAATTTATAGAAGAAATTTCAAATGCAAGTTCAAAAAATATTGAACCGATACATTAATTAAAAAGGAGGAAAGAAAATGGATATCATAAAATCAATAGAACATGAACAATTAAAAAATAAGATACCAGATTTAAAAGTTGGTAATACTGTAAGAGTACACCAAAGAATAAAAGAAGGAAACAGAGAAAGAATTCAAGTATTTGAAGGAATAATAATTAAAAAACAAGGTGGAGGACTAAATGCTACATTTACAGTAAGAAAATTAGCATATGGTGTAGGAGTAGAAAAAACATTTTTAGTACATTCACCATTAGTAGAAAAAGTAGAATTAGTAAGAGTAGGTAAAGCAAGAAGAGCTAAATTATACTATTTAAGAGACAGAATTGGTAAAGCTGCTAAAACTAAAGAAAGAGTAGGAGCAAGAATAGAAGATAAAGAAATAGTTGTAAAAGAAGATATAATTGAAGAAGCTCCAGCTCAAGAAGTAGCTGAAACACCAGTAGAAACTGTAGAAGTTGCTGAAACTATGGAAGAAGCAAAAACAGAAGAAGTAGCTACAGAAACTGTAGAAGAAAAAGCTGAAGCTCCAGTAGCAGAAACTACTACTGAAGAGGCAACTGCAAGTGAAGAAACACAAGCAGAAGCTAGTGAAGAAGTAAAAGAAGAAAAAACAGAAGCTACTGATGAAGAATCTAAAAAATAAGAAAAATAATAAAAAAGCAGGTGAAATTTTCACTTGCTTTTTTTTATAATATAAAATATTTAAGTAAAACATGCAAACTCTTCATTGAAACCAATAAACACTGCTAAAACAAGAATTTTGATCTTTGATAAAAAATATTTCAAAAAAAAGCAAAAACCCCTTTTATTTTTAAAAAAATACTATATAATATAAACAGAAAATTTTATGAATACACATAAGAAAATATGTAAAAAATATACAAAAGAATAAGGAGGAATTTTAATGAGCGAAAAATATGTATATCTTTTTAAAGAAGGCAATAGCAATATGCGTGAAATATTAGGAGGAAAAGGTGCAAATTTAGCAGAAATGACAAACTTAGGATTACCTATTCCACAAGGGTTTACTGTATCAACACAAGCTTGTAATAAATATTATGATGATGGAGAAGTTATATCAGAAGAAATACAAAAACAAATTTATGAAGCTTTAGAAAAGTTAGAGGAAATAACAGGTAAAAAATTAGGAGACAAAGAAAATCCATTACTAGTATCAGTTAGGTCAGGAGCAAGAGCTTCTATGCCTGGAATGATGGATACAATATTAAATTTAGGTATAAATGACGAAGTAGTTGAAACAATAGCTCAAAAAAATAGAAGATTTGCATATGATAGTTACAGAAGATTTATACAAATGTATAGTGATGTTGTAAAAGAAATACCAAAATCTTTATTTGAACAAGCAATAGATACTAAAAAACTTCAAAGAGGATTAAAATTAGATACAGAAATGGATGCAAACGATTTAGAAGATTTAGTAAAGGTATTCAAAGGAATATATAAAGAAAAAATTGGAGAAGATTTTCCACAAGATTCAAAAGAACAATTATTAGATGCAGTAAAGGCAGTATTTAGGTCTTGGAACAACCCAAGAGCCATAACATATAGAAGATTAAATGACATACCAGGAGATTGGGGAACAGCCGTAAATATACAAGCAATGGTATTTGGAAATATGGGAGAAGACTGTGGTACAGGTGTTGCTTTCTCAAGAAATCCAGCTACAGGAGAAAATAAGATATATGGTGAATATTTAATGAATGCACAAGGAGAAGATGTTGTTGCAGGAATAAGAACACCACAAGAAATAGAAACATTAAAAAATGTTAATGAAAAAGCATACGAAGATTTTTGTATGTATGCTAAAAAATTAGAAAACCATTATAAAGATATGCAAGATATGGAATTCACAATAGAAAATGGGAAATTATATTTTCTTCAAACAAGAAATGGAAAAAGAACAGCAAATGCAGCACTTAAAATTGCATGCGATTTAGTAGAAGAAGGAATGATAGATGAAAAAGAAGCGGTATTAAGAGTTGAGCCAAAACAATTAGACCAATTATTACATCCAAACTTTAATATAGAAAAGCTAAATGAAGCAAAAGTTGTAGCAAAAGGACTAGCAGCTTCTCCAGGAGCCGCAACAGGAAAAGTTGTATTTACAGCAGAAAGAGCAGTAGAATTAAGTAAAAATGGAGAAAAAGATTTAGTATTAGTACGTTTAGAAACATCACCAGAAGATATAGATGGAATGAACGTATGTAGACGGGGTACTTACTGTAAGAGGAGGAATGACATCACACGCAGCAGTTGTAGCACGTGGAATGGGAACTTGTTGTGTATCTGGCTGTGGAGATATTTTTGTAAACGAAGAAGAAAAGTATTTCACATTAGCTGATGGAACAAGATTTAATGAAGGAGATTGGATTTCATTAGATGGTGCTACAGGAAATGTGTATGGAGAGAAAATAGAAACAGTAGATGCAACTGTATCTGGAAATTTTGCAAAATTAATGAATTGGGCAGATGTATATAGAGTTTTAAAAGTTAGAACAAATGCAGATACAGCAAGAGATGCTAAACAAGCTTATGAATTTGGAGCAGAAGGAATAGGTTTATGTAGAACAGAGCATATGTTTTTTGCACCAGAAAGAATAGCAGCAATAAGAGAAATGATAGTTTCTAAAACAGTAGAGCAAAGGGAAAGAGCATTAGAAAAGATACTTCCAATGCAAAGAGGAGACTTTGAAGAATTATTTAAGGCAATGAAAGGATATCCAGTTACAATTCGTTTATTAGATCCACCACTACACGAATTTTTACCACATGAAGATAGTGAAATAGAAGAATTAGCAAAAGATATGGGAATGAGTTTTGAAGAACTAAAAGAGGTAGTTATTGGTTTACACGAATTTAACCCAATGATGGGCCACCGTGGATGTAGACTAGATGTAACATATCCAGAAATAGGTGTAATGCAAACAAGAGCCATTATTGAAGCTGCAATTAATGTAAATAAAGAGGGAATGAATGTTATACCAGAGATAATGGTTCCACTAATTGGAGACATTAAAGAAATGAAATATGTAAAAGACATTATAACCAAAACAGCAGACGAATTAATACAAAATGCAGGTGTAGAACTAAAATATAGTGTAGGAACAATGATAGAAATACCAAGAGCAGCTATACTTGCAGACGAAATAGCAAAAGAAGCAGAATTCTTCTCTTTTGGAACAAACGACTTAACACAACTTACATTTGGATTTAGTCGTGATGATGCAGGAAAATTCTTAAATGATTACTATGAAAAAAGAATATACGAATTTGATCCATTTGCAAAAATAGATCAAGATGGAGTAGGAAAACTAGTAGAAATGGGAGCAGAATTAGGAAGAAAAACAAGACCAGATATTAAGCTTGGAATATGTGGAGAACACGGAGGAGATCCAGCATCTGTAGAATTCTGCCATAAAGTAGGATTAACATATGTATCATGTTCACCATTTAGAGTACCAATAGCAAGGTTAGCAGCAGCACAAGCAGCAATAAAAGAATTAGAAAATAAATAATATTTATATTAAAAAATATTAGGACGCGGTGTACTGCGTCCTAAAAATTAAAATTTATTAATGTATAAATAAGGGGGAAAAATATGGCAAATTCAAAAATAGTAATTGTAGAAGGACCACAAGGGGTAGGAAAAACAACAATAACAGATTATTTAAGACATTCAATGAAATATACAAATCTTTACAGATTATCTGGTACAAGTGACAGTACAAAAGCAGGTTTAGAGAAGTCAAAGACAATGTATTATAACTTGCTAAATTATATGAAGACACTAGAAAATTTAAATATTAATTTATTATTTGACAGAACTTTTTTTACAGAAGAAATATATTGTAGATTAGGTTTCAAAGATTACTCTTTCACAGAGGTTTATAATGAGTTAGTAGAATCTCTAAGTAAATTGGACTTTGAAATTTATTATATAACTTTATATTTAGAAGATGAAGATTTATTTGAAGAAAGATTAAACAGAAGCGGAAAGGCAGTCACAGATTATGCTAAATTTGAAAAAGAAAGTAGTGTAAACCAACAAAATATGTATCTACAAATGGCAGATGAACTAGCTGAGAAGTATCCTAATATACATGTACATAAAATAGAAACTGGAAAAGAGTTAGAACAAACAAAACAAGAATTGAAGGAAATATTAGGCTTTTAGCAAAGTTAATTAACAAAAAATTTTATAAAAACTAAACCTAAAAAACTATTAATAAATTTAAAGGAAAATTTTGTAATCTTTAGGCTATGTTGGGGTATTGTAAATAGTGGTAGTTGCTATTAACCTCTATTAGTTTGATAATAAATAAGGTTAGATAATAAAATTAAAAAGCTAAAAAAACAAGCTAAGGAATTTAGTAATAATACTTTGAATCCTTGGCTTGTTTTTTACTTTAAATTTTATTCTTGACTTAATTTAGCATATTTCTTTAATTTTTCATAAGCTAGAAAGTTTATTGTACCTGCTGAGAATTTTCCATTTTTATCTTTTTTACCAGCAGGAACTCCTGTTAAAAGTTCTATTCCTTCTTCTATTGTAGAAATTGCATATATGTGAAATTTCTTTTGCTTTACTGCTTCAACTACTTCTTTTGAAAGATGTAAATTTCTAATATTTTGTATTGGAATCATAACTCCATGAGAACCGTCTAAACCACGGAATTTACAAATTTGGAAGAAACCTTCTATTTTTTCATTAACTCCACCTATTGGTTGAATTTCTCCTTTTTGGTTAACAGAACCAGTAACTGCAATAGATTGGTTGATTGGAATATCTGATAAACTAGATAGTATTGCATATAATTCTGTACTAGAAGCACTATCTCCATCAACTCCATTATATAATTGTTCAAAACATAAGCTTGCAGTTAAAGAAAGTGGAATATCTTGTGCAAACATTTCTCCTAAATAACCTGTTAAAATCATAACACCTTTAGAGTGTGTAGAACCAGAAAGTTCTACCTCTCTTTCCACATTTACTACGCCAGTTTTTCCTATATAAGTATTTGCTGTAATTTTGGCAGGTTTACCAAATGAATAATCTCCAATTGTCATAACTGTTAATCCATTAATTTGGCCAACCTCAGAGCCAGATGTGTTAATTAAAAGTGTATTATCTTCAATCATTTCCATATATTTACTGTCGTATTTTTTTACTCTTTCAATTCTTTCTCGTAAAGCTTTATCTATGTATTCTTCGGTAATATATTTTGACTTGTCTAATTTTGCCCAAGTACCTGCTTCACCAATAATTTGTGCTAATTCATTAAATCTTGTAGAAAGTTTATCTTTATCATTTGCAAGTTTTGTTGCATAATCTATTAAACCTGCCATACCAGATTTGTCTAATGGCAATAAATTTTCTTGTTCACAGAAACCAGATGCAAACCTTGCAAGTTTATTCATGTTTTCAATAGTACGTGGTGCATCATCTTCGAATTCTACTTTTATTTTGAACAATTTTCTAAAGTCGTGGTCTAAAGAAAGCAAAGTATGATATACATTAGTTCCACCAACTAAAATTACTTTCACATCTAATGGTATAGGCTCAGGTTTTAAAGACACCATAACCATAGAAGAACGATGGTCTGCAGGATTTTCTATATTTAAATGTTTTACCTTTAATGCCTTTTTTAATGCATCATAGCAAAGTCCATTTGCAACTAAATCTTCTGCCTGGAACATAATGTAACCTCCATTTGCAATATGCATTAAACCTGGTTTTAACATTGTAAAATCTGTTTTTAAAGAACCATAATAATTTTCATATTCAAGTGTACCAAATATATTTTGATATGTATAATTTGTATCCATAATAACAGGGGCACCTTCTGTTTCACTGTTATCTACAAATAAATTTACTCTGTAATTTAACCAAGGAGCAGGTGTCTGTGGATGGGGTCCTGGTTGTTTGTTATCTGCTTTAGGTTCATTTATAAATAATGAAATATTTTTTAATATATCTGTTTTTATATCATTAAAGTATTTTGTTAGTTTTTTGTTTCTTTTAAATTTTGTTTTCATATTATTAATTGGAATATTAATTGTAAGAAGAGCTATGTTTGTTTGCCATTCATCTATTTTTTGATTAGCTTGCTTTTCTAAATTTTTAATTTCTGAAATTACTGCCATAATTTTTTCTTGAACAACTGTTGATTTTTCTTCAAATTCTTTTTTTACATCTTCATCTAATTTTTCAAATTCTTCTTGCTCAACGGTTTTTCCATCTATAACAGGCATCATATAAATACCAGTTTGTGAACTTTTAACAAAAAAGCCAAATTTAATAGCTTCTTTATTTAAATTTTCCATTAGGGCAGCTTTTTTCTCTTCAAAATCTTGCTTAAGTAAAGATTTCTCTTTTTCAAAATCTTCGTTGTTAAAAGTATTTTTTATATCTTTACGAATATCATTAACAAAAGTTTCCATAGATTTTTGAAACTCTTTACCTTGACCAGCAGGAAAAGAAACACAAACAGGTTCATTTGGTTTTTCAAAATTATAAATGTAGCACCAATCTAAAGGAGCTTTTTGCTTTTTAGAAATTTTATCTAAATAGTTCTTAGTATATTTAGTTTTTCCAACACCACTAGGTCCTTCCAAAAACAAATTGTATCCTTTAACATTTACATTTAGACCAAATTCTAAGGCTTTAATACCTCTATCTTGACCAATTCCTGTATTAATAGGTTCCAAATCTTGTGTAGATTTAAAAGTAAAAACCTCTGGGTTACAAACAACTCTTAAATCTTTGTAATTTAATTCATTTTTTTTCATTAGTAAATCCTTCTTTCTTTAGTTAATTAAATATATTAATTAAAATTATTATTATACTTTTATAATTTTATAAATATTTTGTCATAATAATAGCATTATCAACATTATTATAATACTTTTTTCTAACACCCAATTTTTCAAACCCAAATTTTTCATATAAATTTATAGCATTTTTGTTATTTTCATTTACTTCTAATGTAATTGAGCTAAACTCTAATTTTTTAGAAATAGAGATAAGATTTTCTAAGATTTTGGCTCCAATTCCTAAATGCCTTTTATCTTTTTTTACTACAATGTTTGTTATATGTACATCATCTATACTTTTCCAAATTCCGCCAAAACCAACAATTTCACCTTCACATTTTGCAACTATATATATTGAATTTTCATTTTCTAATTCTTGTTTAAATATATTATAATTCCAAAAGTTATCAAATTCAGTTTCTAATTTATTACAAATACATTCTAAATCAGAAACATTCATATTATTTAATTCTAAATTCATTTCAATTTTCCTTCTTCTAATTGTCTTTCTGCTTGAGATTTTTTTAAATACATTGGAGTTAAAGTATTATCATAATTTAAATTGTTATTAATATGATTAAAAGCAGCAATTCCAACAGATACACTACTACATTTGTTTTGATTTTCTGTAGCAAATTTACTGTTTTTAAAAACGGTTTTTATTTGATTATTATATACTGCAGAGCCATCTCCAACAAATGTTATATTTTCATTTGCATAATTACTTAAATTTTCTAAAACATTTTGAATATTATCAGATAAAAACTTATCTTGTAAAACATAAAAATTATTTTCAAATTTAAAAAGTGCACAATAGCAATTTTCATTTTTTGCGTCAATAATAGAGCAAACATATTTACTACCAACAACATTATAAGCAAGTCCTTCTAAAGAACTAATACCAATACTTTTTTTATCAAAAACATCTACAAAAGCTTTTATAGTTGCAATTCCAATACGAATTCCTGTAAAAGAGCCAGGCCCTTTGCAAGCTACAAATAAGTCTATGTCTTTTAAATTTAAGTTAGTATTTTCAAAGGCTTCTTTAATTATTGGCATTAAGTTCTCACTATGTGATAAAGTATTTTCAATTGCTTTTTCATATATTGGATTTGTATTTTCTAAAATAGAAACACTACATATAGAGCTTGATGTATCAACACTTAAAATCTTCAAAATCTTCACCTCTTAATCTAAAGTTTCCTATAAATTCTAAATTTAAAATTCTTGCATTTTCATTTTCAGAATTTCTAGAAAACTTAATTTTTAGATAGTTTTTAGGCAAAATATTTTCAATCATTTCACCCCATTCAATAATGCAAATACCCTTAGAAAAATATTCTTCTCCACCAATTGCATAAAATTCGTCTTCGCTTTCTAATCTATAAACATCAAAATGATAAATATTATTTTTACTATTTGTATATTCATTTACAATGGTAAAAGTAGGACTGCAAATTTCGTTTTCCATATTAAAATAAGAAAGAATACCTTCAGTAAGCTTTGTTTTCCCAGAACCCAAATCACCTGTTAAAACAACAATATCGCCTTTTTGCAATTTAGAGGCCAAAAATTTACCAAATTTAATAGTATCTTGTACATTATTCGATATAAATTTTTGCATACAATCTCCTTAAAACATAAAAATTCTAAGATAAATAATATCACAAATAAAAGTTAAGAGCAAATTTTTACAAAAAACATATATTTTTATATTTTAAAATAATAGCCAGAATTCGACAAATGTTCCTAAAAATAGCTATTTACATTGAATAAATTTGTGATATAATTTATAGGCAAAATTTAGGGAATAAAGAAAAGGGGTAAAAATGAAAGAATTAGAAACACGGAAGAATGTATTTAAGAAAATTTCGCATGGAGGATGCAAACGAAGCATATGAAGATTGGAAAAGTAATAAAATTACTCTAGAATGCTTTAATTTTAACAAACACAGAAACATAGAAGAAACAAAAAGGATTATATTATCTTTAATAGCAGAATTTGAAAGTGGAGAACCAGTGTGGGCATTAGAAAGTAAAAAGACAGGAAAAATAATTGGATGTGTAAAAGTTATTATAGAAAATAATAGAATTTGCTATATGCAATCTTTTGTTATTAGAGATGAATATAAAAATAGAGGGTATTTAGAAGAAGCATTAGAAAAAATAATTAATTTCATAATTATAGAAAAAAATTATTATATGATAACTTCAAGCTTTTTTGATGTAGACAAGCAATTAACAGAATTTAATGAAAAGGTTTTAGAAAAAGTTAAAATGAAAAAAGAGGCAGTTTTAAGAAATAGAAAAGAAAACATAGAAACAGGAAAATTAGAAAATAAAATCATTTATTCGGTAATAAAGGAAGATTTACAATAATATTAAAAAAGTAGTTATATTTAAATGCAGTAATATAATTTGTTGAATAATAAAAGAAAAATAGTTAATACTCCTAACAGAAAAGGTAGGAGGTTTTTTATGAAAGATTTTTTAGGAATAGAAAGTGTTAATGCAATGCAGGTTTTAGATTCCAGAGGAAATCCAACAGTTCAAGTTGAAGTTGTTACAGAATTTGGATTTTCTGGTACAGCTATTGTGCCTTCTGGTGCTTCTACAGGAAGTTTTGAAGCTATGGAATTACGTGATGGAGACAAAGATAAATATTTAGGTAAGGGTGTAGAAACAGCAGTTGAAAATGTAAATAGGAAAATTGCGAAAGAATTAGTTGGAATGAATGTATATAATCAAGAAGAAATAGATGATAGGTTAATTAATCTAGATGGAACGCAAAATAAATCTAGACTAGGAGCAAATGCAATTTTAGGAGTTTCTCTTGCAGTTGCAAAAGCTGCTGCAGATTCTTTAGGAATAGGATTATACAGATATATAGGAGGAATAAATGCTACGCAACTTCCAATTCCTATGATGAACATTTTAAATGGTGGAAAACATTCAGACAATAACATAAGTATGCAAGAGTTTATGATTATACCAATAGGAACAAAAAGTTTTAGTAAAAGATTACAAATTGGAACAGAGGTATATCATAATTTAAAGAAAATATTAAAAGAAGAAGGACACAGTGTAGCAGTTGGAGATGAAGGTGGTTTTGCTCCAAATTTAGAAAGTGAAGAAGAGGCAATAAATTGTATTATAAAAGCAATAGAAAAGGCAGGTTATAAGCCAGGTATAGAAGTTTGTTTAGGTTTAGATGTAGCAAGTACAGAAATGTATGAAGAAGCAAGAAAGAATGGAAAAGAAGGATACTTATTTTGGAAGACAGGAGATTTTAAAACAAAGGATGAAATGATAGAATATCTATGTAACTTAGTAGAAAAATACCCTATAATATCTATAGAAGATGGACTAGCAGAAGAAGATTGGGAAGGTTGGAGAATTTTAACAGAAAAAATTGGAGACAAGTGTCAATTAGTTGGAGACGACTTATTTGTTACAAATGTTGAAAGATTAAATAAAGGTATTAAAAATAATGTTGCAAATTCAATATTAATAAAATTTAATCAAATAGGAACATTAACAGAAACATTAGAGACAATAAAAATGGCACAAAAATATAATTATAAAACAATAATTTCACACCGCTCAGGAGAAACAGAAGACACTACAATTGCAGATTTGTGTGTTGCAGTAAATGCAGGGCAAATAAAAACAGGAGCACCTTGTAGAACAGATAGGGTAGCAAAATATAATAGGCTTTTAAATATAGAACAAGAATTAAATTAATTTATAATAAAGACAATGTAGAAGGTTAGCACATATGGGTGGCCTTCTATATTGTTTTTTTATTTTTATTTTGTTATAATATTTAAAAATTATTAAAGGGAGATATGTATGAAAAAAAAGATAATTATTGTTTTAAGTATTTTAATTATAATTTCTATAATAATAGGAATTATAATTTTTGCAATAAATAAAAAAGATGTTAAGACAGTAGATAACAGTGAAGAAATAGCAGAAGAAAAATTAGGAGTAAGAGTAGACTACACAATAGACCAAACATGGCAAGATGGAGAAAATAATGCTCTTAAATATAGTGTAAAATTAATAAATGAATCAGAAGAAAATAAAGAAAATTGGAAAATAGTGTTTAATGTTAATAAAACAACACAAATTTCACAAGGTTGGAATGGTAAGTTAGAATTAAATGAAAGTAAGTTGGAAATTACACCAGAATCTTATAATAATATTATTCCAAAAGATGGACAAATAGATATTGGTTTTATTTTATTAGATAAAGAAATAGAATCAATTAAAGGATATATTTTATATATTGATGGAAAAGAATATAAAGGAGAAGAAAAAATAAAAGAAGTGGAAGAAAACAAAGAAATTGCAAATGTACCTCAAATATCAGAAGGAACACCAGTAAGTATTCATGGAAACTTATCTGTTAAAGGCACAAATATTGTAGACAAAGATGGAAATACATTTATAATACAAGGAGTAAGCACACATGGAATTGCATGGTTTCCGCAATATGTTAATGAAGATACGTTTAAAACATTAAGAGATAATTTTAATGTAAATACAATAAGACTTGCAATGTATAGTGACTCAAGTGCGGGATATAACAAAGATTTACACGAAATAGTTTCTAAGGGAGTAGAATATGCAAGCAATTTAGGAATGTATGTAATTATAGATTGGCATGTATTGCCTGAAGGAAATCCAAATAAAAATAAACAAAATGCAATAGAGTTTTTTGAGGAAATGACAAATAAATATAAAGATTATAATAATATAATATATGAAATTTGCAATGAACCAAATGGAAATGTCACATGGGAGAAAGATATTAAACCATATGCAAAAGAATTAATTTCAACAATAAGAAATATAGATAAAGATAGCATAATAATTGTAGGAACTCCAACATGGAGTCAAGATGTAGATATAGTATCAAAATCTCCAATTGAAGATGCCAATAATATTGTATATGCACTTCATTATTATGCAGCAACACATAAGCAAGATTTAAGAAATAAATTAAAAACAGCATTAAATAATAATTTGCCAATACTTGTAAGTGAATTTGGAATAACAGATGCCTCAGGAAATGGTACAGTAGATAAAAATGAAGCAGATATATGGATACAAACTTTAAGAGAAAATGGAATAGGATATGTATGTTGGAACCTTTCAAACAAAAATGAAACATCTTCTTTATTAAAATCAACAACCACTAAATTAAGTGATTGGACAGAAGATGAATTATCAGAAGAGGGCAAATGGTTAAAAGAAACATATAATAAAAATTAAAATCAAATTGAGCTTAAAAAATTTGAATTCAAAAAATTAAGAAATTTTATAAAAACTCTTGACAGTTATAAATAAATCATTTATAATAAATAACTGTTAGGAGAAATGCAGGTGTAGTTCAATGGTAGAATTCCAGCCTTCCAAGCTGGCTATGCGGGTTCGATTCCCGCTACCTGCTC
>CANRKA010000030.1 GCA_947631025.1 uncultured Clostridia bacterium
AATTATTACTAATTTTACATTTGTTTTTTTATTTGTTTTTTCTTATAACAAGGTTCTTTTTTATATTAACATAATAATCTTATTAAAGTCAATACTTTTTTTATTTTTTTGCTAAAATTTTTAGCAAAAAAATAAGTAGATTTAAAAAATCTACTTATTTTTTATTTAAAGTTCAATATCATCATCAATATAGCTATTGTATAAGTTATCGTTTTTTGTTGATTGCTTTTCAATTATTTTATCTAAACCTGTTTCTTCTAGCTTAGATGGCAATTTATTTTGAGCATTTTCACTTACATCTGTAAATAATTCTTTTAATTCATTTTCAGATAAATTATTTAATTTTGTTGAATTATTATCATTTAATGTTTCAACTTCAACTTTTGAATCAAAATCTACAGTTTCTTTAGCTTTAATCTCTATTTCAATATCATCAGTTTTTATAGAAATAAATCCTTCTATTTCATTTTTTCCTTTTCCTGATGTACCTTTTGTATTAATATCGAATTCTATTTCTGTTTTGTCATATCCACTATTTATTTCAACAGTTCCTTCAACTTTTTCAGTATCATTTGCTTTTGTTATTTTATATTCTGCTTTCATTAAAGTTTCATCATCTGAAATTAATTCTATGCAATTTTTATCATCTTTTACATATTTTTGAATTTCTATTTTATCATTATCATTTGAAGATACTTCTAATTTTACAAATTTACCTTTAGATGCAAATACTTTTACTGTTATTTCAGCATTATCATCATCATCTAAGTTTTCAATTTCGTCTTTAATATTTTCTAAAGCTTCTTCTATTGCATCTGTTATATTATCTTTTGATAATTCTTCTTTCTCATCTTCTGGAATATTTTTAGTAACTATATTATATTTATTTATAATTAAATCTTTTAATTTATCATCGTCTTTTGCTGTTTCTAAAATACTTTTTATTGTGTCTAAAGATTCTTTTTCATTTAATGTTATTTTGTAAGCATTTGCTTTTATTGTCTCTCCATTTATTTTTGTTTCGGCATTCTTTTCTGCTATGTACTTATCTTTAGGTATAGATTTGTTAACTACATCCTTATATTTATCTAATATTTCATTTCTATCTTCTTTACTTACATATAATAATTCGTATAGATCAACTTTTTCAATTTTATCTGGTATAGCATCTTCATCTATTCCAAATTTTTGTGCTAATTCTTTTAAATTATTATTTTCTACTGATATATATTTATCATATAAAATATCAGATTTAACACCATAAGTTTCTCCATTTTGTAAAATAGATGCTTCTACTAAGTTTTTATTATCATAATCAACTTTTAAATTTGTACTCATTTTATTTTCACTTGGCATATTTTTTGTTTCAAATGTATATTTTAGATTATTAACAATTTCTGCAACTTGTTCTATGCTTGCATCTTCAGAATTTATATTAACTGTAAATTCGCCATTTGAAAAGTAATTTTTCTCTGTAGAATTTTTATATTCATTTAAAAATTCATCATAACTAAATTCTGTACATTCTCCTAATAAATATTTATAAAATAAATGTTTTGGTGATTTAAATAAGTCTGTTTTAGCATAAACATAACTACAAGCTAATGCTAAAACTAAAACTACTGCAACTATAATTCCGACAATTATTTTTTTGTTTAATTTCATTAAATTTCCTCCTTTAATATTTTTTATATATGCATTATATAAAATAGTAAAATTATTTTCAACATTTTTTTACAATTTGTGTTATAATTTAAAAAAACTTATTAGGGAGAAAAAAATGATTTTTGAATTTGAGATACCTGGAAAGATAACAGGAAAAGCACGTCCACAAGTAAACACATATACATTAAAAGCATATACACCACAAAAGACAAAAGATTACGAAACACTAATTCAACAATATTTTATGCTAAAATATTCTAAATTTAAGCCAATAGAAGGTAGAGCTGAAGTTAAGATAGTTGCATACTTTTCTATACCTAAAAAATCAAATAAAGAAAATACAAAACTAATGTTAGAAAATAAAATAAGTCCAACAAAAAAGCCGGACATAGACAATATAGTAAAAATAATTTTAGATGCACTTAATAAAATTGCTTTTAAAGATGATAATCAAATAACCAAATTAGAAGTTGAAAAGAAATATACTAATAATGATGAAAAAGTATATGTAAAGATTATGGAATATTAATTAAAAACTGTTATTATATGTTTTGTTAGTAACTTCAACTTACGTACAGATTCTAAAAATTTAAAAACTTGCTTATTTAAAATTTAAAAAATCTGTATATAACAACTCCTACAACTGATGCTACACAAAAAATATAATAACAGTTTTTTTATATTTTTAATACATAATTCCCATTTTCTTTGCCATTTGTTTTCCCTTTTTTATCATTTTCTTTTTATTTATATTTAACTCATCATTACACATCATAACTATACCAGCAGATATTAATGTGCCAACAACAATACCTTTCATAAATTTCATAATATATCATATCCTTTCATTTTTATCTTCTATTTTATTATGTGTATTATTTTTGTTTTTATTCGAAGTTACTAAATTATAAATTTCATGAATAGCTATAATACCTAAAAAAATACCAAAACATTTTCTTAAAACATTTGTATTTAATTTATATGAAATTATAGAGCCTATAAAAGCACCTATTGTTCCCAGTCCGTCCAATTATTAATCCTAATTTAATATCTATAATTTTATGTTTTAAATTTATAAAAATTGCTGCTAAAGATGTTGGTATAAAAAATATTAAATTTGTTGCTTGTGCAATATGTTGTTCTATATTAAAGAAAAGTGTAAGTATTAATATTAAAATAGTTCCACCGCCCATTCCAAGTCCACTAACTGTACCTGAAATAAATCCTGTTAAAACTTGTAACATATATATTCCTTTCATATTAATTATTTTTAAAATTTTTAATATATAATTTTAAAAAAATATCATTTTTACAGATGCATAAATTAGAAATAATATAAACATAAATTTTAATTTATTTACCGAAATCTTTTTTAGTAGTTTTGCCCCTAAAATTCCACCAATTATTCCACCAATTGCACAATATACACCTAATTTCCAATCCATATAATTACCTTTATAATACATTAATCCACTTACAATAACCATTGGTAATATAGAAAATACAGATGTTGCGCGGGCTTTTACTTCATCCATTTTTAAAATATATACATATGCTGGAACTAGTATTAATCCTCCACCAGCTGAAAATAATCCACATATTATTCCAGAAATAAAACCTAATATTATTTTTTTTATCATAATATTAATATTTTTCCATTTGAACTAATTTTTATTCTTTGTTTTCTAATATTTCTGCTAGTTTTTCTTGACATTTAATCATTTGTGTCATTACTCTTAATCTTAATTCCTCATCTTTAATGTTACTAGCAATATCTAAAAATTTTTGCAATTCAAATTCATATTCGTTATTTTCTTTTATAAATCTTTCTATATGCATTTTTTCACTCCTTTCTTATTATTTACTTATAGGTTAATATGTAATGTAAAATATAGGGGTTGCTAATTATGCAACCCAAAATTTATAAGGTCTTAAAAAAATATTTATTTTATATTTTTGCAATTTTCATCTTCTATATAATATTTTGTACCTAACATTTTATTTGGCAAATATTGTTGCTCAACTACATGTCCTGGAAAATCGTGTGGATATAAATATCCTTTTCCATAACCTAAATTCTTCATACCTTCTGCCGGTGCATTTCTAATATGCATTGGAATATCACCAGTATCTTTATTTTCTACATCTTCTAAAGCTTTATTAATAGCTAAATAAGAAGCATTTGATTTAGGCGATTTAGTAACATATACCGCTGCCTCTGATAATATTATTCTTGCCTCTGGCATTCCAACCATACTTACTGCCTGCATAGCAGAAGTTGCTATAACTAGTGCATTTGGATTTGCCATTCCTACATCTTCTGATGCTGCTATTACTATTCTTCTAGCTAAAAACATTGGATCTTCTCCACCATTTAAAGCTCTAGCTAAATAAAATACCGCTGCATCTACATCGCTTCCTCTCATGGATTTTATAAATGCACTTATATTATCATAGTGTGTATTTCCATTTTTGTCAAAAATAGCTTTCCTATTTTGCATACTTTCTGCTGCTATTTCATTTGTTATATATATATAACCATCTTTTGAAATTTCAGTTGTAAGTACAGCAATTTCTAATCCATTTAATGCTGTTCTTACGTCTCCATTTGATACATTAGCAATTTTTTTAAGTGTATCATCACTTATTTTTACATTATATTCTTTTAATCCTTCTTCTTTTTCTAATGATAATTTTAAAACTTTATATATATCATCTTCTGATAGTGGATTTAGTTTAAATACCATTGATCTAGATATTAAAGCTTTATTTACTTCAAAATATGGATTTTCTGTTGTAGCTCCTATTAAAATAATTGTGCCATTTTCTACATATGGAAGCAAAGTATCTTGTTGAAGTTTGTTAAATCTATGAATTTCATCTATAAACAAAATACTTTTACCTGTTGGATTTAGCATAAAATTCTTAGTTTCTTCAATTACATTTTTTATATCTGATACTCCTGCTGTTGTTGCATTTAATTTGTAAAATTTATATTTTGTTGTTTCACTTATAACTCTTGCAAGTGATGTCTTACCACATCCAGGAGGTCCAAATAAAATTATACTAGATAATCTATCTGCTTTTATTGTTCTATATAAAATTTTATCTTTTCCTAATATATGTTCTTGCCCTACATATTCATCTAATGTAGTAGGTCTTAATCTATATGCTAGTGGTTTATTTAAATCCATTTTTACTCCTTAAAATTTACTCTTATATTTTTAGATTAAATATTGGCATCATTTTCTACAATATTTTATATTAACTTATGTTAAAATTTTTAATGCTTGCTTAATTATTTCTTCTACTGTTAATGTATTTAACTGAATTTTTTGTAGTGCTTTTTCTATTTCTGTATTTCTATAGCCTAAAACTTTTAGTGCTTCTACTGCCTCTTGTTTATTATTATTTTCTAATATTTCTACATTTATTTGTGATGCCTGTAATTTAATTTCTTCGCTAGATGTTTGTTTTATTTTATCTTTTAATTCTAGAATAATCCTTTGTGCAGATTTTTTCCCTACTCCAGGTATTTGTGTAAGCACTTCTAAATTATCATTAATTACAGCTAATGCAAATGTGCTAGGTTCTATATTAGAAAGCATAGCTATTGCAGATTTAGCACCAATTCCACTAACACTAATTAATAATTCAAACATACGCAATTCTTCATTAGTATTAAAACCATATAAACTAATATCATCTTCCCTAACTTGCATATGTGTATATATTTTAACCTCGTTACCTGTCTCGCTTAATTTATTTATAGCACTTTCTGCCATAAATATTTTAAAGCCAACTCCACCAATATCTATTACTACATAATTTGTACTCTTAATTTCCAAAATTCCTTTTATATATGAAAACATGTTGCCTCCTTTTGCAAACAAATATTCTTTTTATTTTTCACATTATATCATATAAAAAAATTTTTTCAAGTATTTTTTGTTTTTTTATTTTATTTTGTCAAATTATATGATACAATTTAAAAAATTAATTGGAAAATACTAAGGAGGAATTCGAAATGGATTTTAAAAAGTGTGAACGTTGTGGATGTTTTTTTGTGACAAATTCTAGTGTTTGTCCAAAGTGTGAACCAAAAGAAACTTTTGAAATGCAAAAATTTAAAGATTATTTAAATCAAAATATATCTTTAGATTCTATAAAAGATGTTTCTATAAATACAGGAATTTCTGAAAAAAATTTAAATAGATTTATTAAAAAAAGTGAATTTTCTAATTTAATGAAGCAAGATACTTCTAATATAAAGATAAATTTATAAGCTAAATACTAAAATATTTATATTTATTTTATGGGTCGCGACTTTAAAAGCGACCCACTTTTATCATATGCCTTCAATTCCACCTTTTAGGTTGTATAAATTTTTATAATCTATTTTTTTTAGTTTTTCTAGAGCTTTTCTACTTCTTGTCCCTGAAGTACAATATAATATAATTATACAATCTTTATCTGGAATTATTTTTTCTATTTTGTTATCTATCTCATAAAGAGAAATATTTGTCGAATTTGATAAATGATTTTCTTTGTATTCTTGAGGACTTCTTACATCTATTAAAAAAGCATTTTCTTCAGAAGATAGTATTTTTTTTGCTTGATCATAGTTTATATCGTCATTATTTCTATTTTTATTTTTTGCAATTATTTTATTTATACATTTTATAATTTTCACAAAAATCATCTCCCTATTTTATAATATGTAATTTTTCGACAAATTTTTCCTTTTTTTATAATTTGCTAAATATCATCTCCTTATAAGCAAAAAAATAAAAAAGCCACTAGGACTTTTTTATTTCTTTTTTTCTTTATTAAACTCTTTTAATTTAATTTCATTTTTATAGCATAATGTTATTAATGTTATAATCGCTATTAAAATTCCAACAGGAACTGTATACATATTTACAATTGGAAGTCTTGTTATTACTACAATTCCAAAATATGCTCCTGTAATTAAAAAGACTTTTAAAATTACTTCTACTGCAACCTTAACATTTCCAATTTTAAAGTATCTTATACATAAGTAAATAAATATAATTACCATAGCTATTAAACTTGGAGTAATATAGCTTTTTACTAAATCTTTACCTTGCATTTTTGGTATATCTGTAATTGTTAAATCATCAACTTTTTTTTCTAAGCTATATTTTTCATTTATTTTAGATATAAAATTATTTTTTTGTTCATCTGTTATATCATCTTTTACAAATATTGCAAAAGCATCATTAAATCTTTCAATCTCGCTTACTTTTATATTTTCTCCAAATGTTTCTTTTGCAATTGCTGTAATATCATTTTTATTTGTACTATAATCAAAATATATTTCTACACTTTTTCCTTTTGTATTTTCTATAGAATAATTTGTTCCTAAAAATTTTAACACTATTGCTCCTGCAATAATAATCAAAATGCATATTATATATAAAATTTTATTTAAATTTTTCATTTTTTTATCCCTCTCTTGTTTATTTATTTAATAAAGGCTTCGTAAAAATTAAATTGTATACTAATGTTAAAATAATTCCCCAGAACAATATCATACCGAAACTATTTAATAATGTACTTGTTATAAAGCTAAATGTAACTGCAATTATAAAAATTGGGAAAATAGTAAATATAAATCTTGACATTATATTTAATATTTTTTCTTTTTCTTCATCTTTTTTGTTTGAATTATTTAATATTAATATTTCTAATAAATAATTTAATATGCTAACTGCAATTATTGCAATTATACCTGCACTACTTACTTTAACATTTGTGTATCTAATAACTAATAATACTAATGCAATGAAACCAATAGCTAAAATAGATGCAAGTACACCCTTTGTTTTATATTTTATAATTAAAAGTAAAGAAATTAATGCAATAATTATTAAAGCTACGTAAAATGCAATTTTTACATCTTTATTTGAAATACTAGTTTTTATATATTTATTTGTATCTGCAGTATACTTAACTGGTATACTTCCAGTTGTTAAAACAGATGCTGTACTTTGTGCTTGCTTAATATAATCTTTTAATTTTTCTGAATCTTTTGAATTGCTACCAACAGTTAATTGTAACTGTCCTGTTGTAATTGGTTCGTCAAATGAAGTTGTAATTATTGCCTCACCATCTATTTCCATTACAATTTCTTTTTGTGTTTGCTCTGCTTCTTCGCTTTCTTCACCTTCTGCATCTTCTGCACTTTCTGCAGTTTCCTCTGCGTTTTCACTGTTTGCTTCTTCTATAGTTTTATAATCTGTTGTAATTTGTGTTAATTTTTCTTTTCCTTCCTTTGTAAATTCAATATTTAAATACACACTTGTTCCTGTTGTTGTTGTATTATATAGAACTTTTGCTTGTTTTATCATAGAATTGTCTATTAGTACTTCATCTGTTGTACTATCTTTTATTTCAAATTTTCCTTGCTTATTAATTACAGATAAAACTGTATCTGTATTATCATTTTCAGCAAGTTCTAAAATAATATTTCCAGAGTCTAAATCTTGTTTTATAGAGTATTCTTCAAACTTATATTCTTTTAATCTATTTTCTATAATTTCTTTGCTATTTATAAAATTTTCTTCTGTTAAATTTTCTTCACTATTTACAGGAACTTCTTCTTGTGTATATCCTTTTTCTTTTATTTCATCCTCAGTAGCATTTTCTATAATATTTCCTTCACTATCTTTAACAATTGTCTCTGAAGAGCTATCTGGTTTTAATATTAATGTTCTAGTTCCTTCTAATTCCATTCCTAATTTATAGTTTGTAATTAAATTTTTATAATTTCCATTTCTTTTTGCATATATTCCAACAAATGAAATCATTGAAATTAATATAACTATTAATACTACTAAAATAATTTTTAAAATTTTTCCTTTATTTTTTGTTTTTTTCACTTTATTTTCCTCCTTAGAATTACAACAATCTTGTATTATTTATAACTAGTTCAAACCATATATTTAAATATTTTGCAGCATATTTGCTCATCATTGTTCTTTCCATAAAAATTTCAAAATAGTCAAGCACAGGACATATTTTTGTATCTATTGTTAAATCTAAAATAACTTTTTTATTTTTTCCATCTATATTAAGTTTTGCATCTGTAACAGCATAATTAACTCTATCATGAATATCAAATGTTGATAAATTTCTATTTACAACTCTATCTCTGTGTACATCTGATTTATCTGCTAAAATTAATGCTGCAGATATATCGCTTACAGCAGTACCTGTATTTTCATCATGATTACCGAATAGCCATCATAATATCAGTTCTTTCATCTATTCCCATACCCATATCTTTTAATATTTGATAGCTTAATATTGCTCCTGAATGTGCATGGTCATTTCTGTTTACACAGTTTCCAATATCATGTAAATAACCAGCTATTTTAGCAAGCTCAACTCTTCTTTCATTATATCCCAATTCTTTTAAAATGTCTGAAGCTCTTTTTGAAACTATGCTTATATGTCTTACGGAATGCTCAGTATATCCTAAAGCATCTAGTTGTCTTTGACCTCCTTGAATAAGACCAATAACCTCTGGATTTTCTTTTACATCCTTTAATGTTATCATTTATCACCCTCCGCAAAATAATCTTTGAATATTTTATATTAAAATTAGAAAATATACAACTGTTTTTTTAAAATATTTTGTAAGCTTATTTTTTTCTTCTTAAAATCCATCCGTTTTCACATTTTATTGGTATATTTAATTTTACCGTTTGCCCAGCCTTTCCTGGATTTATGCTTTGTATTTGTTCATCTGTTTCACTATCCCATAATTTATCTATTATAAAGCTATTTGTTTCTATTTTCCCAGGTACTATTATTTCTAATGTATCACCTACTGTTAATTTATTTTTTATTTCTATAATTGACTTTTCTTTATTATATTCTATTACTTTTCCGCCATATTCATAATTTGGGTTATATTGTTTTCCCTCATATTCTTGAAAATCTCTATTATTTCTGTCATTAAAATAAAATGTAGTTAATCCTCTTGTTTTTACTTTTTCTAATTCATTTATGTATTTTGTATAATCATATTCTTTAGGATTATTATAATAATCATCTATTGCATTTCTATATGCATTTATTACTGTTGCTAAATAATATTCTGTTTTTAGTCTACCTTCTATTTTTAAACTATCTACTTCCATTTCCATTATTTCTGGTATTTCTTTAATTAAGCATAAATCTTTTGAGGAAAATATATATGTACCATTTTTATCATCATCAACAGGCATTAAATTACCTGGATTGTTTTTTTCTTCAACATATACATTGTATGCCCATCTGCAACTTTGTGCACAATCTCCTAAATTTGCACTTCTACATGCTAAAAAGTCACTTAAAAAGCATCTTCCTGAATATCCAAAACATATTGCTCCGTGTGCAAACATTTCTATTTCCAAATCTTTTGGTTTGTTTTCTATCATATATTTAATTTGATTTTTATTTAATTCACGCGCTAATATAATTCTTTTTGCACCATTTTTATACCAAAAATTTGCAGAGTGCAAACTTACTGTATTTGCCTGTGTACTTATATGTATATCTACATTTGGCGCTACTTCCTTTATTACATCTACAATGCCACCATCTGCAACAATTATTCCATCTACTTTTAAATCATTTAAAATTTTTGCCTGTTTTTTTACTTCTTCATATGTATCATCCCAAGCAAAAATATTTATTGCAACATGAACTCTTTTTCCAATTTTATGTGCATATTCTATCGTTTTTACTAAATCGTTATCATCCATTTCTGCCCTTGTTCTTAAAGATAGTGACGATGTTCCACAATATATAGCATCTGCTCCGTACATAAATGCAGTTTTTGCTTTTTCAAAAGAACCTGCTGGAGCTAATAATTCTGGTTTTTTCATATATTTCTACCTTTCCTATTTAATATTGTTACTATTATATAGTCCAAATAAAAAAAAATCAAGCTATACTTAAATAGGGGTAGGTGAAATGAAAGTGAGCAAAATAGAAGCTATAAAATTTTTATATATTTTACTTACTTCTAATCTCTCACATTTTACATCTCACATATTTGCTATTACTTTAGCTTTTGTTTTCATAACTTGAACACATAGATTCATCTGGTTTACATGTATCGCAATTTTCTGTTGGTGTAACAATTATTTGTTTTAATTCACATTCTTTATCTTGGTTATTATTAAATCTACAACTTGAAACTGTACAATTTATTTTTTGTTTACTATCCATTTTAATACCTCCATAAAAATTTTTTTAAAATATATTTATATAATTATTATAACCAAAAAAAATAGGAATACTCAATATATGAGTATTCCTTGTGTTTATAGACAAGAACATAGTTTGCGGGTTACACTATTTAATATACGGCTATTACTCTCCTTTCAATTTCATCTACTTCTACTCTGTCTCCTTTTTCAACAGTATCATGCTCTGGAATTAAAGAAAGTAACTTTTTATCTTCATCACGCCGTACGATAATTCTTCTTCCATCATGTTTTATAACCGTTGCCATTGTGCCTCTTTTTTTCGCCATAAAAAACCTCCTTGTCTAAAAACAAAAACGTCTATAAACAATATTTATTTTAACATATTATTATACACTTTGCAATATCTTTTTTAATTATCACTTTCAGCTTTTGCCCAAATTATTAATCTTGAAGAGCTATCATCTGTACATGTTGAAAGTGAAATTTCTCTTCTTCCTGCTGTATCTCTTGTCATATAATCTGTATCTTCTGGCGTTGTTTCATATTTATTATAAATTACATATTTTAATTTAGTTCCTGAATTATCTGTTATATAAATAGAATCTCCATTTTCTAATTTTTTATTATTTGAAAAGAATAATCCGTTTCTGTAATTATGTCCAACAATTATTGTATTTCCTTGTACATTTAATCCTGGTCCATATTGTATTGCAACTGCTGTTTCTAATGCTTTTTTTGAAACTTTTGAAAGCACAGGATATTTAACTTTTGTAGAAGGTATTTCTATTGTACCTGCTACATCAAATCCTTTATATTTATATGTTTTACTTCCATTATTATCATAAGACTCTATGTTATCTAATGGATTTTCAGCATCTGAATTATCATCTTTATCTTTTCCACTTACATCTTCGTCATATTGTTCCATAAATTTTTCTGCATCATTTGCAGTATGATATTTTCTATATAAATCAAATCCTAAATATCCTAATAAAGCTACAATTGCTATAATAACAACTATTAGTAATATTGTTAAAAATTTGCTGTATCTACTATCCATTTTATCAAACATATTATTTCCTCCTTTTTCTTGTGTATAACTCTAATAATATTATAACATATTATTTCTTTTTTCAACATATTTTTTATATAATTTAATAAAATCTAATTCTTAACTTCCAATACACTAATTGCTAATCCGTCTCCTACTTCTAAAATTTGTGTTTTTAAATTTTCGTTTTGAGTAGTTTGTTTTATATATTCTCTTAAATTTCTTACTGCGGTGCGTTGTTTGTGTTTATTATAGTCACTCATTACATAGCCTTTGTATAATATGTTATCTGCAAATATTATACCATTATCTTTTAGTACTCTTAAAGCTTGCTCTAAAAAGAATGTGTATTTTCCTTTTGCAGCATCTATAAATACCATATCATATTTTTCATTTAGTGTTGGTAAAATTTCTACTGCATCTCCTTCATAAATGTTAATTTTATTTTCTACTCCAACTTTTTTTATATTTTCTTTTGCTTCTTTTATTCTTTCTTCATCTCTTTCAATTGTGTCTATTTTTCCATTTTCTGACAAAAACTCAGAAAAACATATTGCAGAGTATCCAACTGCTGTTCCAATTTCTAATATTCTTTTTGGTTTTAATTTTATTAAATATTTTTGTATTACTTCTAATGTATCATCCATAATAATTGGAATATGTTCTTCTAATGCTTTTTCTTTTATTTTTTCTAATTCTATTTTATTCATCTTATCATTTCCTTATTGATTTTTATTTTTAATTATGGTAAAATATTATTGTTGTTTATGTTAACTTATTTGCACAAGGGAGGTTTGCATATGGATTATATAGATTTAAATTTTTTAAATGAAAATCTAAATTATGCGTTATTAACTCAGGGTAAACATTTATCATATTTAAGTAATGCTTCATTTCTTTTGCGGAATAGTAGTAAATTAACAGCCTTATCTGCAAAACCTCAACTTACTATTGAGGAAATTAAACTTCTTAAGCTAATTTGTCAAGATTTAGTTTTAGTTCAATATGGCGAACAAGTAGAAGCTAGGAATTTTGATAAAAAAGTTGAAGCTTTTGTAATTTTAAATTCCTGTCATAGGTCAGGAAAATATATTATATTTTTATATTGTCCTCCTAAGTAAGTATTCTTACAAACAGACGACCAAAATTGGCCGTCTGTTTCTTTATTTATTACTATTTCTTGCTGCTCTTTCTCTTTCTTTAGAGTCTAGTATTTTCTTTCTTAGACGAATGCTTTTTGGTGTTACTTCAACTAATTCATCATCTTGTATAAACTCTATTGCTTTTTCTAGTGACATTTGAATTGGTGGCACTAAACGTAATGCTTCATCTGAACCAGAAGCTCTTGTATTTGTTAAGTGTTTTTCTTTACATACGTTTATTGCTAAATCTTCTCCTCTAGAATTTAAACCTACTATCATTCCTTCATATACTTCTACACCTGGACCAATAAATAACTCTCCTTTATCTTGTGCATTGTATAATCCATATGTTACAGATTTTCCAGCTTCAAATGCAACTATTGTTCCTCTTACTCTTGCTACTACTTCTCCTTTATATGGTTCATAACTATTAAATATGTGATTCATTGTTCCTTCGCCTTTTGTGTCTGTTAAGAATTCTGTTCTATATCCAATTAATCCTCTTGAAGGAATTTTAAATTCTATTTTTGTATGTCCTTCTTCTGCTGGCTCCATATTTTTCATTTCTGCTTTTCTCATTCCAAGTTTTTCTATTACATTTCCTATGCAATCGTCTGGAACATTTACAACTAAATCTTCTACTGGCTCACATTTTACACCATCTATTTCTTTAAATATAACTTTTGGACGAGATACTAAAAGTTCGAATCCTTCCCTTCTCATTGTTTCTATTAATACAGATAAATGTAATTCTCCACGTCCAGATACCTCAAAAGAATCTGCTGAATCTGTTTCTTTAACACGAAGACTAACATTTCTTTCTAGTTCCTTAAATAATCTATCTCTAATATGTCTTGATGTTATGAAATTTCCTTCTCTACCTGCTAGAGGTCCATTGTTTACACTAAATGTCATAGAAACTGTTGGCTCGTCTATATCTACAAATGGTATTTTTTCTGGATTATTAAAGTCACATATTGTGTCTCCTATATTTATATCTGCAATTCCTGCAAGTTCTATTATATCTCCTGCTTTTCCTTCTTCAACTTCAACTTTATTTAGTCCTACATGAGTATATACTTTTGCAATTCTTCCTTGAGAAATTTTATCTTCTTTTCCACATATTGCAACTGGCATACCAACTTTTATAATTCCACGTTCTACTCTACCTACTGCTATTCTTCCAACATATTCATCATAGTCTATATTTGAAACTAACATTTGTGCTGGTCCTTCTTCATCACAGTTTGGCGCACTTATTTCATTTATAATTGTTTCAAATATGCAATTTATATTATCGCTTTCATCTTCTAAATTCATTTTTGCTATTCCATTTTTAGCAGATGCATAAATTACTGGAAACTCTAATTGTTCTTCGCTTGCGTCAAGTTCTATAAATAAGTCTAAAACTTTGTCTACAACCTGCATTGGATTTGAACCAGGTCTATCTATTTTGTTTATTACAACTATAGGTTTTAAATTTAAAGCTAAAGATTTTTTTAAAACTTCTCTTGTTTGAGGCATTGGTCCTTCAAAAGCATCTACTAAAAGTAAAACACCATCAACTGTTTTTAAAACTCTTTCTACCTCTCCACCAAAATCAGCATGACCTGGTGTATCTACTATATTTATTTTTACATCATTGTACATTACTGATGTATTTTTAGAAAGAATTGTAATTCCTCTTTCTTTTTCTAAGTCATTTGAATCCATTATTCTTTCATCTACTTGTTCATTGTCTCTAAATACATGGCTTTGTTTTAATAGCGCATCTACTAAAGTTGTTTTACCATGGTCAACGTGTGCAATTATTGCTATGTTTCTTATTTTTTCGTTTATCATTTTTATTTCTCCCCTTTTTATTTATATAAACCCCAATATTAACGGGTCGCCGTGGGTAGACGACCCTACATTTATTAATTCTTTGAATAACGCACATAATTATATATTATTTTGCTGTATCTGTCAACATAATTATTGTGTCCATTATTTCTTTTGTTGTACTTTCTAGTAGTTCTTTTTCTGGATTTTTTTGTTTTTTACTTGAATAATCTAATGGTTTACCTATATTTACAATAATTTTATTTGTTTTTGTTACTTTCATTCCAACAGGTAATACTTTAGTTCCAGTTCTTAAAGCCATATATGCAGTACCTGTTTTTACTTTTACTTTTTTTGATAACCCATTTGTTGTTCCTTCTGGAAAAATTCCTAATATATAACCTTGATTTAATGCTTGCAATGATTGTTTCATTGCATTCATATCATTTTTTCCTCTTTTTACTGGTATAACATTAAATAAATATGCAAACCATCTTAATATTGGTTTTTTTAGTAATTCTATTTTTGCCATAAAATATACTCTTTTTCTTCCAGTTGTAAATAGTTCTATTACTGGAACTTTGTAAAAGTCTACGTGATTTCCACATAATATAAATGAGCCATCTTTTGGTACATTTTCTTTTCCTATTACTTTTACTCTATATACTATTTTATATATTACCCATAATATTGTTCTTAATATTTCTCTTTGGATTACTTTAAAAATTGGCTCTTTTTTTGTAACTTTCATTTTTTCTATAATTTTAGGCTGATTTTCACTGCTTGAAGCGTTTTTTTTATTAATTATAGTATTTTTTTTTTCGTTTATTATGTCTATAACCTTTTGTGTATTTTTTTCTATTGAATCATAAGTTCCATCTACTACAACTGCATCTTCTGCTATTTTTAACGCTCCCATTTCTTTATTTTTATCGTTTTCGTCCCTTGCAATTATATTTTTTAGTACTTCTTCATAAGTAGATTTTATTCCTTGCTCTTCATTTTGTTTTTGTCTTCTTCTTGCCCTTTCTTCAGCAGTAGTATCTAGATATATTTTTACATCTGCATTTGGAAATACATATGTTCCTATATCTCTTCCTTCCATTATTACATCTTTGCCTTCTGCCAAACTTCTTTGCAAATCTACCATTTTGTATCTTACAAATTTTAAAGAAGAAACAAGAGAAACCATATTATTTACGTCATTACTTCTTATTTGTTTTGTTACATCTTCATTATTTAAAAAAACTAATTGTTCTCCATTTTCATTTTTAAACTCTATCTTTGATTTTTCTAATATTTCTTTTATTTTTTCTGTTTCATCTATTTTTACATTTTCCTTTAACATAGCAAGTGTAATACAACGGTAAGTAGCTCCTGTATCTATATTTACTAACCCTAATCTTTCTGCAACAAGTTTTGCAATCGTTCCTTTACCTGTTCCTGCAGGTCCATCTATAGCAACAATAAACATAAAATCTCTCCTTTTTATTCTTCTGGTATTTGTATACCTTTTGCTACAATTTGCATATTTTCTATTGTCATCGCTGTAGCTTTTTCTATCTCTTTTAAAGATTTCTCTTTAAATCTACTTAAAACCTCTTTTATATTATATCCATATATTAAAATTACTTCAATATATATTGTTTCATATTGTTCTACTGTTGATACCCTTGTTTTAGATATTTTATATATTCCCTTTTCTTTTTTTGCAACATGTTCAATAATTTGTCTAAATACAGTATCTGATATTGTAAAATTTCCCATATAACTAAACGTTGGTCTTATTATAGACTTTTCTGAAACATAGGGTTTTTTATCTTTTCCCTTAAATTTAAAAATTTGCAAAGGATCTAATATATATCCACTAAAATCTTTTTTAAGTTCAAAAGTAGGAACTGGAATTACATGTTTTCCTTCTGTAACCCTCATTCTTCTTGCTTCTTGCATTTCTTCTGTTGTAGCAACATCTTGAATATAAATAGTTTTTTCTATTTTTGGAAGAGATAAATTCTCAGCTATTTTTTCTACCATTTTATCCGACGTTCCTAAAATTAAGATTCCCTCTGGTTTATATTTTTTTATTGCCTTCATAATTTCATTTTTTTTATTTTCATCTACAAATAACGCATTTTTTACTGTTTCTATCTTTGTTGGAGCTTTTTTAGCAGATTCTCCTGCAATTATTTCATTATCTTTTATTAATAATCCATCATCTATCATATAGTTTATATTATTTTCACCTGCAACCATCTGTGCTCTGTAACTTTTTCCTGTTCCAGAAGGTCCAACAAAAGCTAAAACCCTTATTTTACTCATAATTTACTCCTCTAAAAAATTCTTTGATAATTATATATCAAAGAATTCTTTTTGGCAACTTTTAATATTTAATTCCATATACTTGTACTATTTCAAATTTTACATTACCACATCTGTTTAGAATAATTTCAATTGAATTAGATGTAAATTTAAGTCCAAAAAATTCTAATGTATCATGTCGAAATTCAAATAACTGATTTTTTTCCATACTTTTAATAGCTGCAGTTGAAATTGTACCTTCAAAAAAAGTCGATTGATCTGAAGTTTCATATATAACTCTTATTTCATTAAATTCATCTATTGTGTGATTATTTAAATATGTTAATGTTCCTGAATCTATTGGTGTACCATCATATAATAATGTTTCAGCATATGTTGCACTTTCTATATTATTAGTTCTTGATGAATAATTAGCTAACTCATTTTCTAAATTACTTAATTTTTCTTGCTCTTCTCTTTGAGCATTATTTGTTTTTTCTCTTGCAAGCTCAGCTTTTGCTATTATTCCGTCATTACCTAAAACTGTATTTAAAACTACCCCTGCTAAGATTAATAACACTATTATTGTTATTACTAATGCAATTAACGTTACACCCTTTGCATTTTTTAAATTACTGCTCTCTCTCTCTCTCTCTCTCTCTCTCTCTCTCTCTTAGAATCTCAACTATTTTCATTCTTTGTTACCTCCTGTTTTTTTATTTTATTCCTATTACTTTTGTTAAGCAAGTTATAAAATCTGCAGTTGCATTATGTTTTCCTTCTGCTATAACATTAATTTCTGTATCTGACATAAATCCTATTCTAATATAAGAACGGTCAAACGAATCAAATATAAAATCTGCATATCCTCCTTCATTTTTATATCCCTTTTCTTTAATACCACTTACCATAGCAAAAGTATGTAAATAAGCTTTTGGGTTAGTACCTAAGTAAGTTTCAAACATTAGATATTTATAATTTTCTATACTTTTACTTAGGTTAGCTGTTTCTCCTATAGTATGAATATCTCCTTCCCATAAAGTATCTTCAGCTATTATTTCTCTATTTCCTAGTGTTTCTATACTACCTTCTAATTTTTCTAAATTCTCTTTTTCGTAATCTTGAGCATTATTTGTTTTTTCTCTTGCAAGCTCAGCTTTTGCTATTATTCCGTCATTACCTAAAACTGTATTTAAT
>CANRKA010000031.1 GCA_947631025.1 uncultured Clostridia bacterium
GAAGTATAAACATTCACACATATTAGCATTATTGTATGTATTCTTAAAATCCTCAACTTTTCTTATGTGAGTTCCATATTCCTCAGTACTATTAGCATTTTCAAAAACAAAATATAGATATTTATATTGGCTTATTCCACCATCTACACTTATTGGTGTCCATGATTTTGCTGTTACATTACCTAATTGCACCATTTCAAATGGGCTACTTGAAACTTGTGTTGCTCTATCTGTTGGCAATTTTTCCATTTGTTCTTCTAAATCATTTAACTTTTCCACTTCTTCATCTTGTGCATTATTTGTTTTCTCTCTTGCAAGCTGTGCTTTTGCTATTATTCCGTCATTTCCTAAAACTGTATTTAAAACCACTCCTGCTAAGATTAATAACACAATTATTGTAATTACCAATGCAATTAGCGTTACTCCTTTTGTATTTTTTAAATTACTGCTCTCTCTCTCTCTCTCTCTCTCTCTCTCTCTCTCTCTTACAGCACCAACTATTTTCATCCTTTGTTACCTCCAAATATTTTTAATCTTTTTCAAATTATACACTAAACAATAACTAAATGCAACAACTTGCAAAAGAAAAATATATGTTTTATTCATTAAAACATATATTTTTCTTGTAATTCACTTAAATTTATAAATAAAAAAATACATTTTATATTCTATTTAATATTAATACTAAATTTTTAATTAAATAATCCACATCTTCTTTAGTATTTTCTTCTCCAAACGTTACTCTTAATGAGCCTTGTATATATTCTTTTGGACATCCTATTGCAGTTAAAACATGTGATGGTTCAGGTGACCCTGATGAACAAGCCGAACCAGTTGATGTACAAATTCCAACTTTGTCTAATTCTAATAAAAGTTGTTCACCACTTACTCCTTTAAATCCAATATTTGCATTTCCTGATAATCTTTTTTCAATTCCACCATTTAATCTTATATCTTTAATATTTTTCGAAATTTCATTAATATAATAATCCCTTAATCCTTTTATTTTTTTATTGTACATTTCTAAATTATTATTTGCAATTTCAATTGCTTTTGCTAATCCAACAATTCCAGCAATATTTTCTGTTCCTGCCCTTTTGTTTTTTTCTTGATGTCCTCCATCTTGAATTTTTTCAAATTCTATTCCCTCTTTTATATATAAAGCTCCTACTCCTTTTGGACCATAAAACTTATGTGCAGATAAAGATAACATATCTATATTTAAGCTTTTTACATCTACTTTTTCGTTGCCTATTGCTTGAACACAATCTGTGTGAAAAATAACTTTCTTCTCTCTTGCCAGTAATCCTATTTTATCTATTGGCTGTATTGAACCAATTTCATTGTTTGCAAACATTATACTAATTAAAATGGTATCTTCTCTAATGCTATCTTTTAGCTCTTCCAAACTAATTATTCCATCTTTATTTACATTTAAATATGTTACACTATACCCTTCTTTTTCTAAACTTTTACATGTATTTAAAACTGCAGGATGTTCTATTTTAGTTGTTATAATGTGTTTTCCTTTATTTTTATGTGCTTTTGCTATACCTTTTATTGCTAAATTATCGCTTTCACTTCCACAAGATGTAAAATACACTTCTTTTGGTTTACAATTTAATACTTTTGCAACTTTTTCCCTTGAATTTTCTAATACTCTTTTATTACTTCTTCCTATACTATATAAAGAAGATGCATTCCCATATTCTAAACTAAAATAGGCAATCATTTCTTTTAAAACCTCTTGTTTAACTGCTGTTGTAGCAGCGTGGTCAAAATATCTTATTTTCATATAAAAACTCCTTTAATATATAATATTAAAGGAGTTTTTATAATATGATTTTAATTTAATACTTTAAATATACATCATAATTTGCCCTATTATTTATAAAAGAGCAAAAAAAACCAGCAACATTTAAAACGTCGCTGATTCTTTTATTTTTTAATTTTCTGCCCATCTATATACTTTTATATTTTTATATGCATTTAATACATCTGAATATTTTTCATATTCTTCTTCCCATAAAACTTCTGGTACCTTTTCAAAAGCATTAAATATTTTTTCCGCTTCCATTAAAAATATTACTTGTTGTTGGTGATTCATTGTTTCATATTTTTTTGCTATACCATATATTTTATCTAACGTTTGGTTTGCTTCTATGAAGCTCCAAAAGTCTTTTACGTTTAATCCTATTAATTTAATTTGCATAATAGCATATGCTATTAAAATTGTTATTCCAAATACTAAAATGTATATTACTGTAATTAATTCTTTCATTTTAATCACCCTCTTTTGTAAATACACTTATATTATACCATATTTGTAACAAAAATGCAACTTTTGTGTAATATATTTGTAATATTAGGCTTTTTATATATATAAATATAGGGTATTTTGATATTAAATAACTATCAAAATACCCTTATATTGCCAATTATACTATTTTATTATAACCTTTCCCTCTTTTACTCCTAATTTTACTTCCATGCCTTGTTTTATTTTTCCATCTAAAATATACTCTGCTAAGGCATCTTCTACTATATTTTGTATTGCTCTTCTTAAAGGTCTTGCACCATAAGATTTATCTACTCCTTTTTCTGCTACTAGTTTTTTAACACTTTTTTCTATTTTTATTTTTATACCTTGCTCTTCCATCCTTTTTTCTACTTCTTTTAGCATTATATCTATTATTTGGTCTATTTCCTTTTCTGTTAGCTTATGGAATACTATTGTTTCGTCTATTCTGTTTAAGAATTCTGGTCTAAATTCCTTTTTTAGCTCTGCCATTACTTCTTTTTTTGTATTTTCATACTCTTTGTTTTCTTCACTTTCCTCTTTACTTGTAAATCCTAAAGATTTTTTTTCTGTAATTAATCTTGCTCCAATATTTGATGTCATTATTATTACTGTGTTTTTAAAATCTACTGTTCTTCCTTGTGCATCTGTAAGTCTTCCATCGTCTAGTATTTGAAGAAGTATATTCATTACATCTGGATGTGCTTTTTCTATTTCGTCAAATAATATTACTGCATATGGTTTTCTTCTTATTTTTTCTGTTAGTTGACCTCCATCTTCAAAACCTACATATCCTGGAGGTGCACCTATTAATTTTGCAGTTGAATGTCCTTCCATAAATTCACTCATATCTACTCTTATCATACTGTCTTCTTTACCAAATAATGCTTCTGCTAATGCTTTTGAAAGTTCTGTTTTTCCTACACCTGTTGGACCTAAAAATAAAAATGAACCTATTGGTCTTTTTGGGTCTTTTAATCCAACTCTTCCTCTACGTATTGCCTTGCTTACAGCTTCTACAGCTTCATCTTGCCCTATTACTCTTTTATGCAAGTTTTCTTCTAAGTTTTTAAGTTTTTTATTTTCATCTAGTGTTAATTTTTTAGTTGGTATGCCTGTCCAACTTGCAACTACTTCTGCTATATTTTCATCTGTTAATACAGTAACAGATTTTGTATTTTTATTTTTCCACTTTTCTTTTTCTGTTTCTAACTCATTATTTAACTGCCTTACTTCATCTCTTAAGTTTGCTGCTTTTTCAAATTTTTGTATTTGTACTAATTCCTCTTTTTCTTTATTTAACTTTTCTATTTTTTCTTCTAATTCTTTTATTTTTTTAGGCTCAGAATATGTTTTTATTTTTATTCTAGAGGCCGCTTCATCTACTAAATCTATCGCCTTATCTGGTAAAAATCTGTCATTTACATATCTTACAGAAAGCTTAACAGCTGAATCTATTGCTTCGTCTGTAATTTTTACATTATGATGTGCCTCATATTTATCTCTAATACCTTGCAAGATTTTTATTGTATCTTCTGGTGATGGTTCTTCAACACTTACTGGGCTAAATCTTCTTTCTAGCGCACTATCTTTTTCTATATATTTTCTATATTCATTTAAAGTTGTTGCACCTATTAATTGTATTTCTCCTCTTGCTAAAAGTGGCTTTAAAATATTTGCTGCATCTATTGCTCCTTCTGCAGACCCTGCCCCAACTATTGTGTGTATTTCGTCTATAAATATAATAACGTCTCCTGCCTTTTTTACTTCATTTAAGGATTTCTTTATTCTTTCTTCAAAGTCTCCTCTGTATTTTGCACCTGCTACCATTCCAGAAATATCCATAGAAACTAGCCTTTTATTTTTTAATATTTCTGGTACATCTCCTAAAATTATTTTTTGTGCCAAACCTTCTACCACTGCTGTTTTTCCTACACCTGGTTCTCCTATCAAACATGGATTATTTTTAGTTCTTCTAGACAAAATTTGAATTAATCTTTCAATTTCTGTATCTCTTCCTATTACAGGGTCTAGGTTTCCTTCTCTTGCAATTTTAGTTAAGTCACTTCCAAATTGATTTAATGTAGGTGTAGAATTATAGCTTCCACTTGTATAATTATTTTTATTATTCATACTTTCATTTTGTTCTTCTTCATTTTGGATAGTTTTAGAAAGTTCTGTAAACAATTTTGTTGGGTCGATATTTAATTCTATCATTATTCTTGTTGCTATACTATCTCCTTCACGCATAATACCTATAAGCAAATGCTCTGTTCCTATGTAGTCTGTTCCTAATTTCTTTGCTTCTCTATACGCATTTTCAATTACTCTTTTTGTTCTTGGTGTAAATCCTAATGTACCATCTATTTTATTTTCATCTTCTCCAATTAGCTCTTCTATTTTTTCTAAAACATCTTCACTATTTATACCTTGCATTTCTAACACTTTTTTTGCTATACCGTTTTCTTCTTTTGTTAGGCCATATAATATATGTTCTGTTCCTAAGTATTTATGACCTAATTTAATTGCTATCTCGTTTGCTATTTCTATAGCCTTTTGACTACTATTTGTAAATTTGTATGTCACTATATATCTCTCCTCTCTTATTTATTTTTTTAGTTGCCTTGCTGTTTAGCAATGTTTTTATTTACGAATTTATTATTTGTTTTATAATTTGTGCCCTTTGTATGTCACGTTCGTATTGATTTAAAACTTTACCTATTCTTTTTTGTAGATTTGCTGGTTTGCTGTATAAATACAACTGTTTTATTTTACTGTCTGTTAATTCTTTAATTATTCCTAAATCTGTTCCTAGTTTTATGTCTGATAAAATTTCTCTTGCTTCTTCAGATGATATTTTTTTGCAATTACTTATAATTCCATAATTTCTATATACTCTATCTTCCAATTCTATGCTATTTTTTGTTAAATATTTTCTTGCCAAACGTTCTTGCTCTATTATTTTATCTACTATAACTTTCATATTGTTTACTATTTCTTCTTCAGAAACACCTAATGTTTGTTTATTAGAAATTTGATATATATCTCCTACTGCTTTACTTCCTTCTCCATATATTCCTCTTATATTCATTCCAAAATTACTAATTATTTGTAATACTTTTTGTATATTTCCTGTTGTTGTAAGTGCTGGTAGGTGTACCATTACAGAAACTCTCATTCCTGTTCCTACATTTGTTGGACATGCTGTTAAAAATCCATACTTATCGTTATAAGCATAATTTAATTTTCCTGAAAGTTTTGTATCTAATTCTATCATTAATTTTAATAATTCTTCTATTTCTAATCCTGGTGCAAAAACCTGCAATCTTAAATGGTCTTCTTCGTTTATCATTATGCATATATTTTCTTCTTCGTTAATTGCTATTGCACCTACTTCATAATTTTTTACTGCAAAATCTGGACTTACTAATCTTTTTTCTACTAAACTCATTTTTGTTATATCATCCATATCTTTTAGTTTTAATATTTTAAGCCCATAACCTAAAGATGGTAATATTTCTTTAACATCTTCTATTAAATTTTTTTTATCTTCTAAGGTACATTTTGTTTCAAATGGGTAATCTACTACATTTCTTGCAAGTCTTATTCTTGAACTTACAACTATGTCTGATTCTTTTCCATTTTGTAAATACCAATTTTCCATTTTAAGCCTCCTATTTTTTATTTCTTTAAAAAAATTTTACTATTATTAAATTAAAATTCGATATAGAAAGTTAAATCCTACATCTTATTTTTTTCCTTCTATTTCATATTTTTTTATTTCGTCTCTTATTTTTGCTGCATCTTCATATCTTTCTTCTTTTATTGCTTTATTTAAGTTTGTTTTTAGTTCTTCTAATTTAGCTACTTGCTTATTTTCTTTTGGTT
Source organism: uncultured Clostridia bacterium (assembly GCA_947631025.1). Lineage (GTDB taxonomy): Bacteria > Bacillota > Clostridia > TANB77 > CAG-508 > Merdicola. The sequence goes on from CANRKA010000031.1 coordinate 6,188, forward strand.
TTTCTTCCTTTTCTTTGCTATTTTTGTAGTCTACCTTTTTTGTTAATTTTTTTCCTTTTCTTCCAGTATGCATACTAAATCCTTGTATATTTTTTAGTACCCCATCTAATTTTTTAGAAAATACATTGTAACAATTTTCGCATCCAAATTTTCCTAAATTTATAAATTCGTTATATGTCATCCCACATTTATCACATATTAATTCTTGAGGTTTAATAAATTCATCTAATAATGTTTGATTTTCTTTGTAATCATCAAAAAATTCTCCAAAGAAATTTCCTAAGTTCATATCCATATTGAAGCTCATTTTGTTATTTATTCCAAGTTTTTCAGCACATTCTTCGCATAGTATATATTGCTTTTTTTCTCCATTTATAATTTGTGTGTATTTAACATTTGCTTCTTTTTTTCCACAATTTTGACATTTCATAATTTTTCTCCTTTCAATTATTTTTTTATACAAGATTTAACAACATATTTTTAAATATGTTTGCCCTTAATACGTCTTTATTTTCTTTTACAGTTGATAATACATTGTCACTTGTTGCTACTTTTAAAAGCTTTGCCTCTTTTTTACTTATTATTCCATAAGATAAAAAATTACTTATAAAAATATCTACTTCATTTGCAGAAATTGAATTTTCAATGCTTGTTATTATATGCATTAAATAATTACTTTTGGTTATATTTATTTTTTGTATTTTTATATGGCCTCCACCACCACGTTTGCTTTCTACATAGTAGCCTTGTGATGGTTTAAATCTTGTAGATATTACGTAATTTATTTGAGATGGTACACAATTAAAACGCTCTGCTAATTCATTTCTTTGTATTTCTACATAATCTTCATCACTTAACATATCTTTTATAAATTGTTCTATTACATCTGACATTCTCATTTATTATCACCTCTTTTTTTGACTTTGACTTTCTTTGACTTTTAATATATTTTTTTAGGTCGATGCCTATATCGACCCCATAGTAATATTATAATTACATAATTTTATTTTTTCAAATACATCTTTTACATAATTATTTCACTAAATCTTTAGTTTTCTTCGTTTTACTTTTATTTTCTTCTTTTTTCTTATTATTACTGAATTTATTTAATACAATTCCAACTGTATGCACAATTGGCGTTGATTCTTTATTTGCAATATCCTTGCCTATTGCTTTTCCTGAAACTGTTACAGCAGCAACAATAGCACTTAATATAAATTGTATATTAAAAGATAAGTTTAAGGTTTGTCCTATTTTCATAGCAATTAATGCACTTATAGAACCACTTAGTACTCCACATATATCTCCTATTACGTCTGCACAAAAATTTGCAACTTTTGAGGCATTTTTTATTAAGTGTATAGAGGTTTTTGAACCTTTTACTTTTTTTGTTGCTTTTGCATGGAATTCTTCTTCGTTTGCAACAGTAACTGCAACTCCAACAATATCAAATAAAATTCCTACAAATATAACCGCAATTAATATTAGTATTGCAGGTACTAGTGCTAAATTATTTAGTGCATTTGTAGATATAAATGAAAATGTTATTGATAATATAAATGTAGTTATAAATACAGTTACAAACCATCTTATTCCCGAGTTATCTTTGTTTTCTTTTTGATTTTTCATTTATCTTCCTTCTTTATTTTATGTCTTTTTAAAATATTATTTTTTATTATATAGTTTTTAGATGGTAAAAAGCTAAGTAAATTTTACGGTTTAGGTCTAGTCGAATTTCTCTATTTTCTACTAAACATTACTGTTTAGCTGTTTCCATTTAAAGAAAATATTCATTAAAAATGAACACCAGATCACCACTTAAATCCGTACCTTAATCCTTAGCTTTCCTAACTTATAGATTAAAGCTAACATTCTAGAAGTTTTCCTTAATATGCTTAAACATTTATTACTAGTCTTTTTTGCAAAAGCAATTTCATAACTAAAAATTCAAAAATTTGGCCTAACTTTTGAATTTTTGGTAAATTAATCCCAATACCTTCACTCGAGACAGGCTACACTATGTATTTTGTGTCTTGGCACTCAACATAGGTTTTACTTAAGATATATTCTTAAGCCTCCACGAAACGAGGGAATCATATATATGCCATTATATACTACCCTAGCTTCTTTACTCCCTGGACGCACACAAAACTGGCATTCCGCGCACGAACAAGAAACTTCAACGATGTGCCCTTTAGTGGATTTTTAGCCCCACCCTCGTAATAAATAAGCATAACTAGAATAATGCACCATCAGTTATATTATAACATATTTGTAAAATTTTTCAAATTTTAAAATTATTATATAAATTTATTGCCCCTTATTTTTTAAAATTTATTTTGCTTTTTTTAAATATTTTTTTCAAATCTCTTTTTTTCTTTAGTTTTCTCCTTTATGTTGCTTTTAAAGATTATTTTTTATTGCAATTTATAATAACTATAGTATGATTTGCTCAAATTTTGTAAAAATGTATTAAATAGCTCATAATGGCAATAATTTATTTATAAATAAACATATGGAGGTTTTTATGGAAGAAATTTTTAAAATTATTGCATTGTCTATTTCCTCTTTATTTGTTCTTTTTCTTCTTACTAAATTAATGGGAAATAAAGAAATTTCACAGCTTAGTATGTTTGATTATGTTATTGGTATTACTATAGGCTCTATTGCTGCAGAAATGGCAACTTCTTTAGAAAATGATTTTACTCAGCCTTTAGTTGCTATGATTGTTTATGCACTTATTACATTTATTATTTCTATTATTAATTCTAAAATTTTAAAAGTACGTAGAGTTATTAATGGTGAATCTTTAGTTCTTTATAATAATGGAAAAATGTATAGAAATAATTTTAAAAAAGCAAAACTAGACTTGTCAGAATTTTTAATGCTTTGTAGAAATGGTGGTTATTTTAATTTAAGTGATTTAGAAACAGTTATAATGGAACCAAACGGTAAGCTTAGCTTTTTGCCTAAAACAAATAAAAAGCCTGTTACTCCTTCAGATATGAATTTAAATTTACCGGATGAAAAAGTTGTAGTTAATGTTATTTTAGATGGTAAGGTTTTAATTAAAAATTTACTAGATACAGGAAACGATGAAATTTGGTTAGAAAAACAGCTTAGCTCTCAAGGTTTTAATAATATAAATGAAATATTTTTAGCTACTTGCGATTCTAATAATAATTTAAGTGTTTATAAAAAATATAATATAAATACACAAGATGTTTTTGAATAAACTTATAAAATGTCCTAGTAGGATACACCTATTAGGACATTTTTACTATTGCATGTATTTCTTTTTCTTGTTCATCTTTTATTACTACTATATTTTCATTATCTTGTTTAGCATATAAACATTTTACTGTTTCTCCATATTTTATTTCTTTTTTATATATTATTTCTATATTGTCTAAATTTTCACTATTATATATTTCATCTGGAAGCGCTTCATATGCTAAGTCTATATAATTTATATTATGTACGTGTTTATTTAAATCTATCATACTTCTATTTATTTTATATTCACATTTATTTATGTAATTTTCTGGTTCTTTAATTTTATATTTTGGTTCTTCTTCAAATACTTTTTTATTTTCCTCTTTATATTTACTTCCTATTTCTTCACCAATTGTTATTATAGATTCTTTATTTATATCATATAAAATCCACTTTGAAGTTGCAATAGCAATTAATTCTTCATTTTCATTATACATTTCAAAATCTCTGTATGCATAAAACTTTTTTATTCCTCTTGACCAAGTTTTTATACTTACTTTTTCACCATACATAGGTCTTTTTATAATTTTTACTTTCCAACCTAAAACTATCCAGCTTAAACCGCGTATCTTTAATATTATTTGCACCATAGCCTACCATGTCTGAATGAATACCTGCTACATCTTCAAAAAATTTAAAAATAGTTTTATTTTTTGCCTTATTTTCTCTTCCTATATCTCCAAGTCCTATATAGCAATTTAGCTTACAAATCATTTTTCTACTCCCCTTAAATTTTAATTTTTTTATTTATGATAAGAATTATTTTATTTTACTATTTTTTATTAAGTTTTCTTTTTCTTTTTTTGTATAATGTTTAAATTCCCATTCTCTTCTTGTTGCTTCTTCCTTTGTTTTGAACTCTTCATAGTACTCTAATTTTACAGGTAATCTTGCTCTTGTATATTTTGCGCCTTTACCACTATTGTGTGTTTCTACACGTTTTTCTATATTTGTTGTATAACCACTATATATTGTATTATCTTTACATCTTAACATATATGCGTAGTATTTTGTACTTTTCATTTTTCTTTCCTTTTCTTATTTATTGCTAATACTATATCATAAATTCTTTAATTGTTCTATAGTATTTATTTTAATTTTATAGTATAATATTTTTATTAACAAATGATAAGGAGTTTAGGTTATGAATATAAATTTTGAAAATACAATATCTTCTAAGGAATTTTCCGAAATGCTTGAATCTGTTGGTTGTAAAAGTTATTCTAAAAAGCAAATTGATACAGCTTTAGCAAATACTATGTATGTAACTAAAGCTATGGTTGATGGAAAGCTAGCTGGTATGGGTAGAGTTGTTGGAGATAAAAGCATAGTTTGCGTTATTACAGATGTTTGTGTAAAAAAGGAGTTTCAAGGAAAAGGAATTGGTACAACAATTGTAAAAAATTTAAAAGCTAAAATTATGAGTGGTGTTTCTTCTAAAGAAAGTATGGAAATAAAAATAGTTCCACTTGCAGGTTATGAAAAATTCTATCAAAAATCCGGTTTTACATATAAGCCAGATAAAATAACAGGAATGTACTTAAGAGTAGAAAAATAAATATTTATCTTTAAATTTTTTCTTTTATAATATTTTAATATTTTATTTTCTAATGTTTTTTTATAAATTATTTAAAGCCTAAATTATATTTAGGCTTTAAATTTTATAAATATTTATTTTATGTATTTATTTTAATCTTCAACTTTTTCAAACATATCTTTTCCAACACCACATAAAGGGCATACCCAATCTGCTGGTAAATCTTCAAATTTTACTCCTTCTTTTTCTTCATCGTAAATATATCCGCATGCTAGACATCTATATTTTCCCATATTATAACCTCCTAATATATTATATTAATAGTTTTGTGCTTTTATTTCAAAATATGCTTGTGGATGATTACATACTGGACAAACTTCTGGAGCTTCTTTTCCTATAACAATATGTCCACAGTTTCTACATTTCCAGATTTTATCTCCATCTTTACTAAATACTAATCCGTTTTCAACATTTTCTAATAATTTTTTATATCTTTCTTCATGTTCTTTTTCTATTTTTCCAACAGCTTCGAATAAATATGCTATATGGTCAAAGCCTTCTTCTTTAGCTTCTTTTGCCATTCTTTCATACATATCTGTCCATTCGTAATTTTCTCCTGCTGCTGCATCTTTTAAATTTTCTACTGTGCTAGGCACTTCACCATTATTTAATAATTTAAACCACATTTTTGCGTGTTCTTTTTCGTTTGCAGCTGTTTCTTCAAAAATTGCAGCTATTTGCTCATAACCATCTTTTTTTGCTTTGCTTGCATAATATGTATATTTATTTCTTGCTTGTGATTCTCCTGCAAAAGCATCCATTAAATTTTTTTCTGTTTTTGTTCCTTTTAATTCCATTTTTGTACCTCCTAATATATTTTAATTTATTATTATTTTATTTTGATAGGCCTTATGCCTACATTGCGTATTATATCACATTTATATTATATTTCAAGATTATAAAAATAAATTTATTTTTTATTTAAAATATAGTTATCATTTATTAATTGGAACAAATAATTTACACTTACATATTCCTGTTTCTATAAATTCGTCACAAGGACATAATGTTGTGTCATCTACTTTTACTTTGCAAGGACAATGTCCTTGCTTTTTATATATTCCATTTATAATTCTTTCTACATATTCTCTATCTGAATTGTATGTATATCCTTTCACTTTTTATCATTCCTTTACTTTTTCTATTTCTTCTAATAGTTCAGATTTACTTCTAAAACCTTCTAAACTTTTTACTTTTTTTCCGTTTTTAAAAATAAAAATTGTTGGTACAACTTCTATTCCATTTTCTATTGCTAAATCTCTTTGTTCGTCTATATTTATTTTATAAACATCTATTTCATTTGCAATTTCATCTAAAACAGGACTTAACATTTTGCAAGGTCCACACCATGTTGCAAAAAAATCTACTAATACCAATTTATTTGACTTTAAAACTTCGTCTTCAAATTCTTGTTTATTTATATGTTTTATCATTTTTATCACTCCCTATTTTATTATTTTGTTTTATGTATTTTTTATACAACTTATTTTATTATAACATATAAAAATTTTTTGTGAAGTATTTTAAATTTAAAGAGTAGTAAGCTTTAATTATACTTTAGATTTCAATTAAAAAATAGGTAGATAAAAATCTACCTATTTTTTTAATTTATAATTTTTATTCTTCTTCTGGAGCTTCTACTGGGCACACACCTGCACATGTTCCACAAGATATGCATGATGTAGCGTCTATTATGTATCTGTCTTCTCCTTCTGTTATACATGCTACTGGGCATTCATTTGCACATGCTCCGCATTTTATACATTTTTCTGTTATTTTATATGCCATTTGTTTCACCTTCTTTCAGCTATATGTAATACGTTTATTTTTAAATGTCTTCTTCTTGATTTGTTAATTTTTCTATTTCTTGTAGTTCTTTCATATTTTGTTTTTCTTCTTCACCTATTTCTTCTTTTTCAACATCTTTTATTACTTTTATATCTGAGGCTTTATATTTTTTGTAAAAATATCCGTCTCCATCTTTAAATTTTACACGTAATATTTCTTTTAATGTTTCTACACTATCTACAGTTCCTTCTCCATCATTTGTTTTAACTATTGCTCCTATTTTAGGAAGTTTAGACAATTTATCTTCATATGCTTCTTGTTCATATTTTAAGCAACACATTAACCTTCCACAATTTCCAGATATTTTAGATGGATTAAGAGATAAATTTTGTTCTTTTGCCATTTTTATAGATACTGCATCAAATTTATTTAAGAATGAACAACAGCATAATTCTCTACCGCATACTCCATTTCCACCAATTCTACGTACTTCATCTCTAACACCTATTTGTCTTAATTCTATTCTGGTTTTGAATATCGCAGCTAAATCTTTTACTAAATCTCTAAAGTCTATTCTTCCATCTGCAGTAAAATAAAAAGTAATTTTACTGTTATCAAATTTATATTCAACATCTGTTAAATTCATATCTAATTTATGCTCATTTATCTTTTTTTGTGCTATTTCAAAAGCTTCTTTTTCTTTTTTCTTGTTTTCTTCGTAGTGTTTTTTATCTTTATGTGATGCTTTACGAATAACTTTTCTTAAAGGCTCTACAATTCTCTCTTCTGATATTTGTTTATTGGCTATTGCAACTTCTGCATATTCTACACCATTTGCTGTATCTACAATAGCACAGTCATCTATCTGTAAATCTATATTTCCTGGATCGAAAAAATAAATTTTTCCAGGCTTTTTAAATCTTATTCCTACAATTGTTTTCAATTTCTAAATTCCTCCCAAATATTGATTAGTAAATTATCAATACTCATATCATAATTACTGTTAAATTTTAATCTTCGCTTTGTTTCCTCTACTATTTTTATTGCATTTAGGTATTTATAAGCGTTATGATATTCTTCTTTAGCCTTTTCCATAAAATATACATTAAAATATTCTAATATTTCATTTATATTTTCTTTTCCTTTGTAAAGCTCTTCTGAGTTATTAATTATTTGTATAATATTTTCTTCTTCTAGGTTTTCTAAATATTTATTAAGTTTATTATATAGTTCTATTTTTTCATTTATTTTTATAGCTTTTCCTATGCTTCCTTCATACATTTTTAGCATAGTATTTGTTATATTATAGTGTAAATTATTTTTTAAATATGTTATTAATACATCAGTTTCGATTGGATTAAATGATATTTTTAAGCATCTAGATTTTATTGTTTGTAATAAATTATTTTCATTTGATGTAATTAAAATAATTACTATATATTCTGGTGGTTCTTCTAATGTCTTTAGTAAACAGTTTTGTGCTTCTGGCGTCATATTTTCTGCATTATCTATAATATATACTTTTTTATTCGAAATAATTGGCTTTTCATATACTTTTTCTTGAAGTTTTCTAATTTGCTCTATTTTTATTGTTTCAGCTTCTTGTATAATTTGAAAGTCTGGATTATTGTTATTATCAAATTCTAGGCATGATTTACAATTATTTTCCTCTAACTTATTTTCGTTTAAGCATAATATTTTTTTTGCAAATTCTTTTGCAATAAGTTTTTTTCCTATTCCATCCGGTCCTGAAAATAGGTAACTATGTGATATATTATTTGTTTTTATTGAATTATTCAACAAACTTTGTATATTTTGGTTTCCTATTATTTCTTTTGACATTATTTTTTATTTATACCTTTCCAAATACATTTAGTGGCCAGATTCTTAATTTAACTTTTCCTTCTATTTTGTCTAATGGTATACATCCAAATCTTCTGCAATCTGTACTTTGTGGTCTGTTATCTCCCATTGCAAATACATAGTTTTCTGGTACTACAAAGTCTGTTAATTGCCCTCCTAATGAATCTGTTACAACTCCAGGTTGTAAATAGTCTTCTTCTAGTTTTTCTCCATTAATATATACAAATCCATCTTTTATTTGTACATGTTCACCTGGAAGTGCTATTACTCTTTTTATATAGCTTACTTTTCCTATTTCTAAAAATTTATATATAAATTTATTAAACATTCCTTTATTTTCGTTATTATATATAGCTATTGGATTTTTTGAGTTATATTCTTCTTCTGTTAAATAGGATTTACTTGGTGCCTCAAAAGTAATTATATCTCCTCTTTCTGGCATTTTTTTAAGAGTTCTACCTACCCTACTTAATACTAGTCTTTGATTTTCTTTTAATGTTGGATACATAGATGGTTGTTTTACTATTGTTGGTGTTCCTAAAAAATATCTTACAAGTAATGCAATAACTACTGCTATTACTATACAATATACCCATTCTAATATATCTTTTGTTTTATCACTCATTTTTTATTCTCCTAATTTACTTAATTTATATAAAATCAACAAAAATATTATATACTATAATTAGTATCTTTGCAATTAATTTTTTTCACCTTTTGTAGGGATTCTTATAACAACTTCTGTACCTTCTCCATAAACACTTTTTATATCTATTGTTCCATTATTTCTATCTAATATTTCTTTTGCAATAGAAAGTCCTAAACCAGAACCACCCATTTTTCTTGTACGAGCTTTATCAACTCTATAAAATCTTTCAAATATTCTATTTAGGTCATCTTCTGGTATTCCTATTCCATTATCTATAATCTTAATATATGCATCATTATATACAAAACCAACATATATTTTTATTGTTCCTTTTTCATTTGTATATTTAATACTGTTTGTTAAAATATTTATAACAACTCTTTCAATTCCATCTTTTTCTGCATATACATTTGGTACATTTGCTGTTACAAAACATTCTACTTCTATTTCCTTTTTGTCTATCTCTATTTGCAGTTTTTCTTGGCATTGCTTTACTAAATTTCCTAAGTCAAATTCTTCTTTTTCTACATTTATTTGTCCTCTGTCAAACTTAGAAAGTGATAATAAGTCTGTTACAAGTTTTGCCATTCTTCTTGCTTCTGTTCCTATTACTCCTAAGAATTTTGTTTGCATTTCTTTATCGTATTCACTTTCCATTAATGTATCTGCATATCCCATTATTGAGGTAATTGGCGTTTTTAATTCGTGTGATACATCTGCTATAAATTCTTTTCTCATATTATCTAGCTTAACATGTTCTGTTATATCTTGAATTACTACTATAATACCTGCAGGTCTATCGTTTTCATCTTTAAAAGGTGCAAATAGTAATTTTAAATATTTATCTTTTACTTGTATTTGCGTATTTTGTGATGTCCAATTTTCTAGGTATATTATTTTTTCCATATTTAATTCATTATCATATTTTGAAAAAATCTTATCAAAATTATCATCTTCTGGCATTATACTTAAATTTCTTGTTGCTGCAGGATTTATTAAAATTATTTTACCTTCCATATTAAATGCAATAATTCCATCTGTCATGTGTAATAAAATAGTTTCAATTTGTCTTTTTTGTCTAGTTGTCTCATTTAAGTTTTGTTTTAGTTCTGCAGTCATAATACTAAATGCATTTACAAGTTCATCTACGTCATTTCTTCTTTTTTTTCTTTTTTCATTAATTGGTACTAATTCTACACTTTCTCCATTTGCGATTCTTTCTGCACTTTTAACTAATTTTTTTATTGGTGATACAATGGATTTAGAAATAAAAATACCTGCAATTAAGCATACTACTCCTAAAGTAACTAATGCAGAAATAGTTACCTGTTTAACTTGTTCGATTTTTTGCATTATAATTTCGTAATTTTGTGTATTTGAATTTGTTGTAATTAGTATTTCATTATAAGTTTCTGTATAATATAAGCCTAGACCTGATATTAGAATTAGACCTATTAAGAAAAATATTACTAAAATTTTTATTTGTGTATCTTTAAACATATTATTGCTCCTTTTTTATATGTTAGAAATATACTTTTAATCATTGTATCCTATTTAATGTTTAATTTATAATATTATAAGACAATCCTTCGAGGATTCTCGGGCGTCCAATGAACGCCCCTACAATTATTGTAGACATTTTTTAG
>CANRKA010000032.1 GCA_947631025.1 uncultured Clostridia bacterium
ATTATCAAATGCTTTTCTAAAATCTTCTCTTTTATTTAATACACATTCCCAAGAAAGACCTGCTTGAAAAGATTCTAATATCAACATTTCATATAGATATTTATCATTAAAATTTGGTTTACCCCATTCATTATCGTGATAATAAATATATTTAGGATTTTTTAAATTGCACCATTTACATCTAATCATATATTATACCTCTATAGTGACATATAACTGCAAATAATGAACTTTATTCATTAAATTTTAGTTTATTTATTATTTTAAAACAATCATTTTATCAATATTAGAGAAAATAATATTTTTCATTAACTTTGGATTGTTGCTAAAATTTTTCCGAGAGACTCTCATTTTATTTGCAATAGCTAACTTTTCTCTCATATTTTGCACCTCCTTACCAAATTTGGTTACGAACTACAATTTATATATAAAACTTGCAACTTGCAAGATAATTAAAATTATAGGCATATTATACAATAATTTAATATTTTTTTGCAAGTTATTATAAAATAAAAATACCCTACATTTTTTTACTATCTTATTGTTCCTTAGAATATTAAGAGCCTACCATTTCTGGTAAGCCCCGATTAAATAATTTTAATTTAAAATTTCTTCTGCTAATTTATTTAATTTTTCTATATCACTATTTTTTAGTGTTGATTTTATTGTAACAATTGGCTCTACTATTTGTATATTTTTCATTGTAGCTAGTATGTCCTTCATACATTTAGCTGAATTTGGTGCCCATGTCCCATTTTCAATTATTCCAACTTTTCTATTTTGATAATTCTTTTCCTTCAAATTTAATAATAAATTTCTCATAGGCGAAAATATTCCCATATTGTAGGTTGATGATGCAAATATTACTTTTCCATATCTAAAAGAATCTTCTATTGCTTCTGCAAAATCTTCTCTTGATAAATCAGCAAGTACAACTTTTTTTACGCCTTTTTTTTCTAAAATTTCTTTCATTTTTTTACAAACGTTAAAAGTATTTCCATGTATAGAAGCACAAGCAATATAAATACCATCACTTTCAACTTCATATTTACTCCAAATATCATATTTATTAATATAATATGATAAGTTTTCTTTTAATATTGGTCCATGTAAAGGACAAATTGTTTTTATATCTAATGTACTTGCTTTTTTAAGAATTGATTGAACTTGCTCTCCATATTTTCCAACAATATTAAAATAATATCTTCTTGCTTCACAATCCCAATCTTCATTAGTATCTAGTGCACCAAATTTTCCAAATCCATCTGCTGAAAATAGTACTTTTTCACATTCTTCATATTCCATCATTACTTCTGGCCAATGTACCATTGGAGCCATTATAAAATGTAATTTATGATTTCCTAAATCTAAAACATCTCCTTCTTTTACTTCAATTTTTCTTAATTCTAAATCTTCTATATTAAAAAATTGTGGTAAAAAGGCAAATGTTTTATTATTTCCAACAAGCTTTATATTAGGATATTTATTTATTACTGTTTCAATATTGTATGCATGATCTGGTTCTAGATGAGAAATAATTAAATAGTCAGGAGTTCTTCCATTTAGTGCTTTATCTAAATTATTTAACCATTCTTTTGTTTTTCTTTTGTCTATTGTTTCCATTATGGCTATTTTGTCATCAATTATTACATATGAGTTGTACGAAATACCATTTGGTACAATATATTGATTTTCGAATAAATCTATTTCTTTGTCATCTTCTCCAATATAAATTATATTTTTTGAAATTATTGTATCTTTCATTTTTAATTCCTTTCATTATATAATTGAATTTTTTTAGTATAATTATAACATATATAATAAATAATTGTTAATAAAATAAAAATTTTATATATTAAAAAACGTATATAAAATATATATTTAAATTATTGACATTTTTTTAGTTAATGATACAATTGTTCTATATTTAAAATTAAGGAGCAAAATATGATTGATAGAGATAAAAATCCTGATTTTATTAATTCTTTTTTAGATTATTCAATTACTATTTTAAATAAGTCACCAAATTCTATTAAAGAATATAATTATGATTTAATGATGTTTTTTCGTTATATGAAAATACATTTTAATTTAACTAAAGAAAACGAATTTAATAAAATAGATATTAAAGATTTTAGTGTTAATTATTTAAGAAAAATTTCATTGGAAGATATTCACGCATTTATATCTTATTTAGCTGTTAATAATAAAAGTAAAGCTGCTACAAGAGCAAGGAAAATTAGTACTTTAAGAATATTCTTTAATTATTTATCTGCTAAAGCTCATATTATAGATGCTAATCCAGCACAAAATTTAGAAACACCTAAAAAAGAAAAAAGAATGCCTAAATATTTATCTTTAGATGAAAGCAAAAAACTATTAAATATAGCTAGCGACGAAAGTAATAATAGAAATGCTAAAAGAGATTTTGCTATTACTACATTATTTTTAAATTGTGGTATGCGTTTATCAGAATTAGTAGGAATTAATATAAACGACATTGACTTTTCAGAAGAAAAAATGACGGTTATTGGTAAAGGTAATAAAGAAAGAACAATTTATTTAAATAAAGCATGTATAAAAGCAATAAAAGAATATATTGATGTTAGACCCAAAGATGGTATTAGATTAGATAATAAAAACTCTAAAAATGCTTTATTTTTAAGTGAACGTAAAGAAAGAATTAGCAATAGAACAGTTCAACAGATTATTTCTAATGAACTTAAAAAAGCTGGTTTAGATACTAAAAAGTATTCTGTACATAAGTTAAGACATACTGCAGCCACTTTAATGTACCAGTATGGTGAGGTTGATATTAGAGCTTTGCAAGAATTATTAGGACATGAAAGTATTTCAACAACAGAAATTTATACACATGTTGCTAATGAACAAGTTAGAAATGCTGTTGAAGCAAATCCATTATCAGATTTTTAAAAATAAAAGTTAATATTTTGGGCACGAGGTATCGTGCCCTACATTTTATAATTTTAATTCTTGGCCTACATATAAATTTGATAAATCTAAATTATTAATTTTTTGTATTTCATATACAATTTCTCTTATATCTTTATTTTTATAATATTCATTATTTTCTTTTTCATATTGCGCAATACTCCATAGAGTTTGTCCTTCAGAAACTTCTATTGTTCTATAATTATATTCTTTATATGCATAAGTTTTATTGTAAAATAAAGCAATAATTATAAATAATAATATAGTTAAAATTGTTATACTTCTTATAAATTTAAATTTGTTTTTTATTTTCATATTAATCTCTCCTTTGTACGAACAATTATTTGTTGTACTTATAATACACGAACATTTATTTTTTGTCAATAGAAAAACGAAAATTTTTTTGTTTTTTTAAAAATAAAATAAAAAAAGTCCTCATAGGATATTACAATAATAGAGATTCTTTGTTACAGAGGGCTCTTGTTAGAACAAAGAAAATTATATTATTTAATACCCGTTGTAGGACATTTATAAATTTTATGCTTTAAATAGTAATATTAAATTCATAAAAGTATTGGTTGAATTTGTTCTTTCTTTAAAGCTAGTTCTATTGTTTTAATTATATATTCAGGGTCAAATACAACTGACCTTGGCTTAGTTATTGGATTGTCTTGTTTAGATGGAACAAAATAATAGTTTGTTCTATTTAATAATTTTCCTATATTTTCTGCATTTCCACTTAAAGCATTATTTGTTGATGGTGCTATAACAACTGGATTGTTATTTCTTAAGTGTGATTTAACTGCCATAACAGCCGGTGTATCTATAATATCTCCAGCAAGTTTTGCCATTGTATTTCCACTTGCAGGAGCAACAACAATAATATCTGTTAATTTTTTAGGACCTATTGGTTCTGCATCTTGTATTGTATGAATAATTTTATTACCAGTTATATCTTCAATTTCTTTTATAAAATCTTCAGCTTTTCCAAATTTTGTATCTAACTCATATGCATTGTAAGACATAATTGGAATAACATTTGCGCCTTTATCTACTAATTCCTTTATTTTAGGAATTACTTTATTAAATGTACAAAATGAACCAGTAAGTACGAAACCAATATTTATATTTTTAAACTCCAAATATTTCTCCCTCCTTTATTCTTATTTATATATAATATGAAATTATGTAAATTTTTGTTTTATTTATAATTGAAATTATTATAGATATTATGTTGATTTTATTTTAATATTTTTTATAGATTTTATTTCAATAATAAAGCTAAGTTAAGATAGATACAACTTTTCCTTTTCTTCTTATTTTTCATAAAAAAATTTTCAAATATATTGAATTTAATTGTTTTATTGTATATAATTTAAATATATTAAATTAAAGGAAGTAAGTTTATGGAAAAAACAAACAATAGTGGCGTTACATTAGTAGCACTTGTAATAACAATAATAGTATTATTAATTTTAGCTGGTATTTCATTAACATTTGCTTTTGGAGATAATGGAATAATATCTAAAGCACAAAAAGCTAAAATTGAAACTGAGCAAGCACAAGCTAAAGAAGAAATAAATTTAAAAATATCAGATTTAAAACTAGAAAAACAAGGTCAAGACTTAACCCTTGAAGAACTTGTAAATTCAAATAGTGATATAAGTTTTTTAAATCCAACTAGTTCTACAGAAAGTTCTACTAGAGATATAATATATAATAATCAAATTTTAACAATGGATTCTAAATTGAATATAGTTGAAATAAGAGAATATTTTGAAGGAGCAATAGAAAAAATTACTCCTGTTGTAAAAGCAGAAAATTAATAAAAGCACAGAAATTTTATTCTGTGCTTTTATTTTATATTCCTTCCAAAAATTTTCTTTCAACACTTTCTATTCTTTCTTCGTCGTATTCAATACAAACAAATTCTAATGAACCTTCAGGGCCATATTCATTAAGGGAAAAATTGTATGTTTCTGGACAATATATGTCATCGCTGTCTAAATTTATTCCAATGTAATTAGCATCAATATGTCGCTCTCTACGTACAAAATCGATGTCAATCTTGAAAAAATCGAAAGATAATTTTTTATTATCTATCTTGCCTATAATCTTGTCACAGGTAAGCAATCCACATACTGTGTTGTTAGGTAGAAATATAAGTATTCCATCACTATAATAAGATGGAAGCCGAAGTTTTACAAAAAAAGCTATTTTTTTATTAATATTCATAGTTGTTACCTCCTTGTTGCTTTTTTTAATTACTATTTAATAATTAAATTTAAAAAAATACTATATTAATAATTTTATCACAATATTATGTAAATTGCAATACTATTTTACGAGGTTCTCTGTTTCTTTCGCAATCATTAATTCTTCATTTGTTGGTATTACATATACCTTTATTTTTGATGTATCTTTTGAAATTAGTTTTTCTTCACTTCTTATATTATTTCTTTCAGAATCTACTTCTACTCCCATAAATTCTAATTGTTTACATATATCTTCACGTATTCTAATTTGGTTTTCGCCTACTCCACCAGTAAATACTATTGAATCTATACCATTCATTGCTACAGCATATTTTGCTATATAGCTTGCAACAGCATATTTAAATGAATCCATTGCAATTTTAGCTCTTTCATTGCCTTTTACAGAAGCGGATTCTATTTCTCTAAAATCAGGTACTAAACCAGAAAGTCCTTGTACTCCACTTTCTTTATTTAATATATTTTCAATTTCTTTACCACTTAAATTTTCTTTTTTCATTAAAAAAGTAATAACAGATGGGTCTAAGTCTCCACTTCTTGTAACCATAGGTATACCACCAAGTGGTGTAAGCCCCATACTTGTATCTACAGATTTACCCCCTTGTACAGCACAAATACTAGAGCCTTGTCCTAAATGACAAGTTACAATTTTCATATCTTTAATATTTTTGTTTTCTATTTGAGCAAGTCTATTTGATACATACATATGAGATGTACCATGAAAACCATATTTGCGTATTCCATATTTTTCATAATATTCATAATTTATTGGATATAAGTATCGCTCTTTTGGCATTGTTTGGTGAAAAGCAGTATCAAAAACACCAACCATAGGTTTTCCAGGCATAACTTGCTTGCAAGCTTCTATTCCAATTATTCCTGCAGGATTATGAAGTGGAGCTAATTCTATACATTCTTTTAAAATTTCTATAACATCGTCTGTTATTATAACAGATGAACTTATTTTCTCTCCTCCATGAACTAATCTATGTCCTATTGCGTTTATTTCATCTAGTGAATCTATTACTTTATATTCTGGATTAGTTAGTTGTTTTAATGTAAAATCTACTGCCTCTTCATGGTTTAAAGCTATATGTTTTATTTCATATTTTTTTCCATTTACTTTATGAGTAATAAAAGCCTCTTTTTCCCCTATTCTTTCATATTTACCAGAAGCTAAAACTTCTTCTGTTTCCATATTAATTAATTGATATTTTAATGATGAGCTACCACAATTTAAAACTAAAATCTTCATTTACTTTCTTCTCCTTTATTATTTCTAAATAATATTTAACAGTAATTTGTTATATCTTTTTTGCTATAGGCATTAAAAGTGTATACCCCCTACAACATTATTAATTATTCTTGTGCTTGCACTGCTGTTATTGCAACAACACCTTCAATGTCTTTGCTAGAACATCCTCTAGACAAATCGTTTACAGGTTTGCTAATTCCTTGGCATAATGGACCATAAGCTTCTGCCTTTGCAAGTCTCTGAACTAGTTTATAACCTATGTTTCCTGAATCTAGGTTTGGAAATATTAAAGTATTTGCCTTTCCTTCTAGTTTGCTATTTGGTGCCTTTATTTTTGCAACTTCTGGTACAATTGCTGCATCTAGTTGCAATTCACCATCTATTATTAATTCTGGATATTCTTGTTTTGCTATTTTAGTTGCCTGTATAATTTTTTCAACTAATTCTGATTTTGCACTTCCGTAACTTGAATATGAAAGCATTGCAATTTTTGATTGTTTTCCTGTTAATTGATTAAAACTTTTACTAGATAAATTTGCTATTTCTGCTAATTCTTCTGCGTTTGGATTTACATTCAAACCACAGTCTGCAAATACAAAAGTACCATTTTCTCCATAATTGCAATTTGGTACATCCATTAAGAAAAATGCTGAAACTAATTTTGTGTTAGGTGCTGTTTTTAGTATTTGAAGAGCTGGTCTTAATGTATCTGCTGTTGAATGAATTGCTCCAGAAACTAAACCATCTGCTTCGTTTTGCTCTACCATCATCATTCCATAATATACAGGATTTAACAATAATTCTTTTGCTTTTTCAATTGAGATTCCTTTATTTTTACGAAGTTCATAAAAATTATTTACATATTTTTCATAATTATTCGATTTAGCAGGGTTTACAATTTTTGCATTGGAAATATTTATATTGTTTTGTTTTGAAATATTTAAAATACTTTCTGTATTTCCAACTAAAATAATCTCAGCAAAACCTTCTTTTAAAATATTTTCTGTTGCTTTTAATACTCGTACATCTGTTGCCTCTGGTAAAACAATTTTTTTTATATTTCTTTTTGCACGTAATTTTATATCTTCTATAATAGACATTGTTCCTCCTTTAGATTACTCTAATTATCGTCTTTTTTACTTTCTTTTGTAGAATACATTTTAAAAGCTTGTAAACCTATAATAACTACTCCGCCTATTATAAAAAATAGAATACTAAATGTTTGTAGGTTCATTGCATTTTGTGGTACTTCCAATGTTGTTGGTCCTCTTACAATTGAAAATAATGACCCAATCATCATACCTATTATTGTATAAATTGTTTGTGAACGATATTTTTCTAGAGATTTTTTTATTAATCTTACAAATAATAATATTCCAGTAATTACTCCTAATCCAAACACTACTAAAATAGGTATATAAGATAAGTTTAAATGTAATACTTCTTTAATGGCAGACATTATTGGTATATATAGTCCAAATATTAAAAGTAATGTTGAACCAGAGATTCCAGGCAATACCATTGCAGAAATAGCTACCATTGCTGCAAAAAATACATAAATAATTATTCCTAAATTTAAATTATCTATATGAATATTAATTCCTTGCCCATTTGCAGGATTTAGTAATGTTATTGTTACAACTAAAGCAATTCCTAAAATTGTAAATATAATATTTATATATTTACCTTTTAAAACTTCTTTTTCTTCATAAATAACAATTGGTATAGCAAACATAATAAATCCTATAAATAATGAACTTATACTGTAAATATGAGTTTCAAATACGTTTCCTAAAATTAATGCCATTATTATAAATCCAACAGCCCAACCAATTCCAATTTTAATTAAAAACTTTAAAGCTTCTTTTTTTGCTTTTAAATCTCCTCTAAATAAATCGTCTAATGAACCTATAAATTTATCATAAAATCCTAATAAAAATGCAATAGTACCTCCAGAAACACCTGGCACACTGTCGGCTAGTGCCATACAAAATCCGTTTATAAAATTTAATATCCAATTTTTAATAGTTTTCAAAAATATATCATCTCCTTTTTGCAAACTTATTCTAACATAAAAAAAATATGAATACAATAATAAATTATCATATTCATATTTTTTTAATCTCTGCTTCTATTTCCAAAAATTAATATTAATCTTAGTAGTTGTAAAATAGCTGTTGCAGCACTTGCAACATATGTTAATGCAGCAGAAATAAGCATCTTTTTACTATATTTACGTTCATTGTGTTCTAATATTCCTAATTCTTCTATTTGTAATAAAGCTCTTTTAGATGCATTAAATTCTACTGGTAATGTTATTAATTGAAATAGCAAAATTACAGCTTCTAATATTATACCTATCCATATTAGGTTTAACATTGAAAAGATTGCTCCAATTAAAATAGAAAAATATCCAGCATATGATGCAATATTTACAAGTGGCACCATAGAACGTCTAATTTTCAAAAAAGTATAGCCTGTTTTATCTTGTATTGCATGACCACATTCATGTGCTGCAACACTTACAGAAGCAATAGATGTACCATTATATATATCTGTAGAAAGACTTACTGTTTTGTCTCTTGGGTCATAATGGTCTGTTAAATTTCCTTGTATTTCTTGTATTTTTACATTTTGCAAATCGTTGTTATTTAAAATTTGTCTTGCAACTTCTGCTCCTGTTATATTTTTTTCATTGTTAATTCTTGATGTTTTTTTGTAACAATGGTTTATATACCATTGCGCTCCTAATGTAATTATAAGAGTAATAAAAAATATTCCATAATTAATAAAATAATAATCCATAATAAATTCTCCTTTCATTTCTTTATAATTTTTTTATTTTAGCTACAAAAAATCCTTCCATTGTTTTAGATGGTAATATTTTTATAGCTTTATTTATGCTTAAATTTAAATCTTTATTGCATCCTTGCAAAGTATCTTTTATATTTAAATCAATATCTAATAGTTTTATATTAAAATTTTGTAATGCCCAATTTAATATATATTCATTTTCTTCTTTATTTATTGTACATGTTGAATATACAATTGTTCCATTTTGTTTTACTGCTTTAAATGCGCTTTCAAATAACTTTTTTTGCATTTTTACTAATTGATTTACTCTTTTTAATGACCAATCTCTGTATGTTGAAGTTAGATTTGCAATAAACCTACCCTCTCCGCTACAAGGCGTATCTAATAATACTTTATCAAAGTATTTATTATATTCATCTCCTATATATTCTCCCCTTTTGTTTATTACTTCTACAATATTTGTGCCTTGAACTTCTATATTATATTTTAAACGTTCATATCTTATTTTATCTAATTCATTTGCTAAAATATACCCTTTATTTTTCATTAAGGAAGCAATTTGTGTTGTTTTACTTCCAGGCGCTGCTGTTAAATCTAAAATCTTTTCTTCTTGCTTTGGCTGTAGCACCAAAGGTGGCACCATACTAGATAAGCTTTGTAGATATATATAACCTTTTTCATAAATGTCTAGTTTTTGTATGTCCTTTTCACTTGCATTTTTTATAATAAGTGCTTCGTTGTACCATGGAACTCTTTCAAATTTGATATTTTTTTCTTTAAAGTACTTCATTAAATCTTGTATATTGTATTTTAAGGTATTTACTCTTAAAGTTGTATATTTATTACAATTCATTCCTACTAAAATATTATCTACAACAAGAGGTGAAAAATTTTCATATAAGTTATTTATAAAATCATTTGGTAATCTTTTCTTTACTTCTGATATAGGTAACAGCATTATTATCTCCTTTATTCTGCTTTCTATTTATATTTAACACTAAATAAACTGCATAAAATGGCAACGTTGCCTGACATAATATCATTATTGGTGTAAAAAACTTGCCAGAAAATGTGTAAATTACATTTACTATCGTATTTGGAAAATTTTGTGATATAAACATTAAATTACTTCCAAATATATTATTAAAAATTAACGCTATACAACAAATAACAATAAAAAATCCAAAATAATATATAATATCTTTATTTTCAAGTTCTATATAATTATTTTTTATAATTAAAACGGCTAAATAAATCATCATTCCATGGTATGCAAAGCTTTGCACACTTATATAGTGAAACATTGGATATGCCGGAAGTGATGTTGTTGGAAAAAACAAAAATGTTACTCCTCCAACTAAAGCACCAGTAGCTAAAAAAACATCTCCAACCCTTTTTATAATCCCTTTTCCAAAACTACTAAATAATCCTGCATACAATAAAATACTGCAATAATAAAGTGGTACATAAGTATTTATATTGTTTGCATTTCCAATACATAAATTAAAAATTATTTTTATAATTTCCATGCACCATGCTATTATTGTGATGTTCCTTATTATTTTTCTTAAATCTTCTTTATTTTGTATTTTTGTAAATTTAATTGCTACTATAATAGCACATATGGTAATTGTAAGTAAAATAACATGGCCTATACTAAGCATACCACAAGGCTCATATTCTCCAGGTTTCGAAAAAAACATTTTTTATTTCTCTCCTATTTATTTTGCTAGTTTATTTTATATCATAAAAAATATTTTTTTACAACATAAAAACACACCTTATTATTAAACAAGGTGCGTTTTTTTATTAATTTAAAATTTTCTTCATTTCTTCTTGTCTTTTTACTTTTTTAGTTGATGTTTTTATTAATTCTTCATCTGTTAAAATCATGTGTTTTATATATTTATATCTTGGAAAAGTTTTATTTATTTCTTTTATTTGTTCCCAAACTATTTTAAATAATTCTTCTTCTGTTAAATTTGGATATTTTTCTTCTTTTATTTCTTTATTGTATACAACTTTTACAGAAAGTTTAACATCGTTTTTATCGTCTTCTTCTGGCATTCCATATACCATACATTCTTCTACAATATCTAGTCTATTTACTATTGTCTCTATTTCTTCTGGGAATATTTTTTTACCATTTTTTAATACAATTAAATTTTTACTTCTTCCTGTTATAAATAAATATCCATCTTCATCTAAGTATCCCAAATCTCCTGTATAAAACCATCCATCTTTTAAAACTTCTTTTGTAAGTTCTTCATTTTCATAATAACCTAGCATTACATTTGGACCTTTTACACGTATTTCTCCTATTCCATTTTCGTCTTTATTTACTATTTCTACTTTATTATTTAACATTGGAATTCCAACAGAGCCTGACTTTATACATTTTTTGTTTTCTGCTGAAATTACAGGAGAAGTCTCTGATAAACCGTATCCTTGGACTACTTCTATTCCCATACTATTAAAACCTTTTGCAATTTCTGCGTCTGCCGGTGCTCCACCAGATATTATAAATCTTAAATCTCCACCTAATGCATCTATTATTTGCTTAAATAATTTTCTTCTTATATCTATTTTAAATTTTAATAAAAAGTTGCTTATTTTTGTTCCTATTTTTATAATTTTTGTTTTTCCTTGCTTTTCAACTTCTTTCATAATTGTTTTATATATTGCTTCTATTAAAATAGGTACTCCAACAAAAACAGATACTTTATATTCATTTAGATTTTTCTTTATATATCTTAATCCATCTGGAAATACTGTTCTTACTCCATATGCAATCATTACTATCATACAAGTTGAGCCAAATATATGATGAAATGGCAAAAATGCAATATTAGTATCTTCTTTTCTAATATCTTCTACACATTGCATTGCATACACATTTGAAGCAATACCTTTTTGTGATAACATTACAGCTTTAGATTTAGATGTTGTTCCAGATGTAAATAATAAAATTGCCATTTCATTTTCGTTTATTTTCGCATTTAAAAAACTTTTATCTCCATTAGATAATAATTCATCACCTTTAGCAATTAAATCTTTTACATTTAAATATCCTTCTAATTCATTCATACAAATAAATTCTTTTAAATTTGTATTTCCTTGCTCTTTTATTTTAGAAATTTTATCTGCATATTTTTCATCAAAGAAAATTACATCTGCCTTACTTCTTATAAGAGAACTTTCTAATTCGTCATATTGTAAATCTTTATCTAATGGAACAGATACATTCCCACCTAATAAATTTGATAAATGAGAAATTGCCCATGTGTAACTATTTCTTCCTATTACTGCAATTCTATTATTTTTATATCCTAAGTTAAAAATTGCTGTTCCTAGTTTATTTATATCTTCTAAAAGTTGTTTGTAAGTTATGTTTTCGTAGTGTACATTTTTATCTTCTTGATGTTTTATAACAAAAGCTATTCTTTGTGAGTATTTTTCTGCTGAATTATATATTATTTCCTTAATATTATTAAATTCTTGTGCTTCTAAAAATTTATTTTTTTCCATATTTTTCCTCCAATGCTATATTTATATCATATATATTTAATTTTGTCTTTATACTGTGCGGTCAGTTTTTATTTTTCTATATAATTATATATTATAAAAGGAGCCGATATGTACATCGACTCCTACATATATTACATAATTTTTTATTTTATTTTACTCTTGAAATCTTCAAAACCTGTATTTCTTGAAATTCTTACCCTTGGTAATTTATATTTGTTTGCTCCTTTATAAACTCTGCCTTCTTCTGTTGTTACTGCTAATTTAAAGCCTGTATTTTTTAGTGCTTTTATTGCTGTATCATTATAGTGTCCAAAAGGATAACAAAATACATCTGAACCACCTAAAATTTCGCTAGAAGTTTTTAAGTCTTGCACTACTTTATCATAACTCCAAGTAACCATACGACCTTTTCCTCCTGCTCCTGGTTCATGCATATCGTTTGAATGTGAATGATATACAACAGTATTGTATTTTTCACCTGCTCTATAACCATACCAAGCTGTAATTACAAAAGATGTTGAATGTACATTATATTTTTCTAAAACTGGCACTGCTAATTCAAAATATGATGGATCTGCATCGTCTACTGTAACAACAATGCTTTTTTCTGGTAAGTCTGTTTTTCCATCTATGTAGTTTTCTACTTCTTCCCATGTAGGAAAATAATAGCTATTATCTGCTAAATATTTAACTTGTTTTTCAAAATCTGATATTTCTATCCAATTATTATCTTTTCCTGTTCCTTTATTTTTATCATAGAAAAAATGATACATTAAGATTGGTAATCCTTTTTTACCAATAGAATCACATACCGCAACCTTTCTTTTAACTTCACTTGTATTTCCGCTACTATCTTTAACAGAGTATGTTAATTCGTAATTTCCTTTTTCACTTGTATTTACTTCACCTGTTATTTCTATTTTAGAAGATATATCTCCTTCTAAGTTATCTGTTGCTGTTGCTCCTTCTTCTTTATACTCTTTTCCTAAAATAACAAAGCTTTCTTCATTTCCATTTAGTTTTATTTCTGGTGCAATAGTATCTTTAGTATTTGAAGATGATGTTTCTACTGTTTCTGTATTGTTTTTATTAGTACATATTTTATAAATACAAAAAATAAGTATTGCTAAAACTAACAATAAAATAAAAACCTTTTTTAAATTTACATTTTTCTTTGTCTTTTTATTTTTCATACCCATTCCCCTTTTATTAAAATATAAGCGGATTATATCATATATCTAATAAAATGTAACTATTATTTTATAAATATATATGGTAATTTTAAAAAAATATTAAAAAAAAGAATGTTTTAAATAAATTTTACCTTAAAAATTTATAAATTTGCTTTAACAAATAAAGCAACTAAACTTAAGCCTAGTTGCTTTATTATTATTTTTTTATCCTAATGCAACATCCATTATCATCATAATTGCAAATCCAATTAATGTAAAAAATGCCATTACATCTTTCTTTTTATTTGTTTGACTTTCTGGAATTAATTCTTCTACTACAACATATATCATAGCTCCTGCTGCAAATGCCAACAAAAATGGTAATAAAAATCTTGCTTTTACGACTAAAATAGCTCCTATTACACCAGAAATTGGTTCAACTATTCCACTTAACTGTCCAAGAAAAAATGCTTTTTTTCTAGACATTCCTTCTCTTCTTAAAGGAACACTAACTGCTGTACCTTCTGGAAAGTTCTGTAGTCCTATTCCTAAACCTATCATACATGCCGCGCCTAATGTTGCTCCTTCTATTCCATATGCTAAACTTCCAAATGCTACCCCTACTGCCAACCCTTCTGGGATGTTATGTAAGGTAATGGAAAAAATTAACATTATACATCTTTTTAAACTATTATTTTTATCTTTATTATTAGAAGTTTTCTTTTCTATAAAATCAAATGCTTTATCACCAATAAAAAGCAATACTCCTCCTAATAAAAATCCTATGGATACAACTATCCAAGAAATCATATTTAAGCTTTCTGCCATTTCTATTGCTGGAGAAAGTAAAGACCAAAACGAAGCTGCAATCATAACTCCAGCTGCAAATCCTAACATTGCATCCATTACAGTTTTATTTATTTTTTTAAAAAATATTACAACACTTGCTCCAACTAGTGTTACAAACCAAGTAAAAGTTGTTGCTATTAATGCTTGAACAATATGGTTTGCATTTATAAACCACTCTAACATTTTAACCTCCTTCATATTGTACTATTGTATAATATGAAGGAATGTTATGTTAAGTGAATATAAATGCTATATTAGTTTTTATCTATTCCTTTACCTGCATGTATTAGAATATCTCCTCTATATTTTGTTTTCCATGTTTTAAATTCATATTCTTTATATCATTTTGCAATTAATGTTGCCCAAGGCTGCTTTATAGTTATAACTTTCATTTAACTTCTATCTCCTTTATATATCTATAAATTTCACCCATGTGCATATATAATAAAATCATTAGCTTTATCAAAATTATATTTAACAACTTCACAATTTTTTATTCCTAAATCAATAATGTTATTATCATTTGGAATACCATTAA
>CANRKA010000033.1 GCA_947631025.1 uncultured Clostridia bacterium
TACTGCTCTCTCTCTCTCTCTCTCTCTCTCTCTCTCTCTTAGAGTCTCAACCATTTTAAATTTTTTCTCTTCATTTAATTTTTTCATTTGTTTTCCCCTCTTTTTATTTTTTATTATTATATTATAACTTCAAATAAAACTCAAAAACAACTCTTCATTTTTTATAATTTTTATTTACTTTTAACATATTCCAAATTCATTTTTGAATTTTCTCTTTTTGGTACATATTCATTAATAGTAATATGTTTTTTCTTTTTTATATCTATTTGCGCACCTTTTTCTTTTAACTTATTTATTGTGGAATTTGCTAAATTCATTCCTTCTAAAAGCTTTTGGGTATCTCCTGTTACTTTAATTATGTATGGATTAGAAATACTATTACTGTTTATTAATATTGTTTCATTTATTTCTACTATATCTGTCATATTTACAATTCTTTCATTATTTACTGAAATTGCAGTTGCGCCTCCACTTTTTAAGTTATTTATAATTTGCATCATATAAATAGCAGAAATTTTATTACTAATTGTTATTTCAATTCCCGAATCATTCATACTTGTCTTTCCAATTAGTTTATCTGATTCAACAATTTTTCCTATATTTGTTTTTGCATTTTCATAATTTTCTGAAATAACTTTTGTATATTTAGGAATTTCTATATTATCGCTTTCTTCAACACTAACCTCAAGACCAGCTTTTTTTAAGACTTCAACATAACCTTTATTTCTAAGCATTCCTATACTTAAATTATTTTTATTTCCAATTGCTTTTATAATAAATGGTGCTTGTATTTTTTTACCATCTATTAATAAAACATTTCCATCACAATAAATATATGAAGAATTTGTAAAACGCATTTCATTTATTGATATTGCTTCTGCTCCTGCATTTTTCAATTCGTCAAATAAGACAACAACATCTTCTTGATGAGTAATATCACTTCCATCATTTATAGTTAAAATTATTCCTTCTCCATAAACATCTGTTATTCCTAAAAGTGTTTCATTTATTTTTAATTGTTCATTTATATCTATTTTCTTAAATACAGCATTATAAATTTTTTTACAATAACTTATTTTGTCGTCAAACATTCCATTTATTAAAAAATTTATAAATATCATTATAATAGTAATTATTACTAAAATTATTATATTTTTTATTTCTCTTTTGTTCATGATGAGTTTTTCTCCTTAATAATATAACTAATCTCCTAAGCAAATTCCTATATTTCTTGCAGTTTTTACTAAATCATGATCCATTGTAACTAAACGAACATTACTTTCTTCTGTTCCTCCTTGTACTGCACCAATTTCTTTATTATTTCCAACAACTTCTTCTAATGTAACATAATCTAATTTTCCATCTTTTAATACAGTTAATACTCCAAATTTTTCTTCCATAGCAAGTTCCATTGCTTTTGCTCCATACTTTGTTGAAAGCACTCTATCAAATGATGTAGGTGTTCCTCCTCTTTGCATATATCCAAGTGTTGTATTTCTTGTTGTTAAACCAGTTAATTCCTGTAATTGTTTTGCTACTTTTTCTCCTGCACCACCTAGTTGTACATTTATAACACCTTTACCTCCATCACGAGTTTCTTTAACACTTAAAGTACCTCCTTTAGGAGCAGCACCCTCTGCAACAACAACAACACTAAATTTTTTACCTATTTTTTTTCTTTTATTTACAGCTTCTACTACTTTGTTTATATCATATGGTATTTCTGGTATTAATGCAACATCAGCTCCTCCTGCTATTGCAGATTCTAATGCTATCCAACCTGCATATCTTCCCATAACTTCTAATACCATTATTCTACCGATGTGTTTCAGCTGTTGTGTGAAGTCTATCTAATGCTTCTGTTGCAACAGATACTGCTGTATTATATCCAAAAGTTATATCTGTACATGCAACATCATTATCTATTGTTTTTGGTACACCAATTACATTTATTCCTCTTACAGAAAAATCTCTTGCAGATTTTTGTGTACTATCTCCTCCAAGCGTAAATAAACAATCAAAACCATCATCTTTAATATTTTGAACACATTTTTCAGACAAATCTTTATAAACTACTTCTCCATTTTCTTCTACTTTGTAGTTAAATACGTTTGCATTTAAAGAAGAACCTATAATAGAGCCTCCTTTATGCAAAATTCCAGAAGCTGTATCTGCAGTACTTAATTTAATATAATTATTTTTTAATAATCCATTATATCCATCTATAAAACCATAGCATTCTATATTATTGTTTTCTGCTGTTTTTACAATTGCTCTAATAACTGCATTAAATCCAGATACGTCTCCTCCATTTGCTAAAATTGCTACTTTTTTAATCATTTTTACCTCCTTAATAATTCTATATACAAAATTTATAATAATCTTTCGCTAGTTTCTTTTAAATTATCAAAATTATTTTGTCTTAAAATTTCATACGCTACTATTGCAACAGAATTTGATAAATTTAAGCATCTTATTCCATCTAACATTGGAATTCTAACAGTTTTTTCTATATGCTTTTTCATAATATCTTCTGGCAATCCTTTTGTTTCTTTTCCAAATAAAATAAAAATTTCTTCCATATTACTATAATCTATTTGAGTATATTTATGTGTTCCTTTTGATGTTACAAAAAACATATTTGTTTTTAATGGATTGTATTTTTCTAAAAAACTGCTAAACGAAATATGTTCTTCTATTTCCATTTTATTCCAATAGTCTAATCCAGCTCTTTTTAAATACTTATCATTAATTTGAAAACCATATGGTCTTACTAAATGTAATTTAGCACCTGTTGCAGCACAAGTTCTAACAATATTACCAGTATTTTGTGGTATTTCTGGTTCTACAAGTACTATATTTAACTTCATTTATTATGCCTCCTAATTTGAATTATTATATCAATAAAAATAAAAAATGCAATAAATTTTATAAAAAATATATCTCAAAATAAAAAAGATTAAAAAAACTTATGTTACAATTGTAACATAAGTTTTTTTAATTGTATTCTTATTTTTTGCAACTTATATGTATATTACTTATTTCTGCATTTAATTCTCTTGATATAATATTTTGAATTTGTGCTATATGGTTTTGTTCTAATTTTTCTGCTTTTACTATTACACTCACACTTGAATCATTAACAAATACAATTACATCTTCAAATCCTTTTGTTTTTATTAAATTTTCTGCTATCATTATTGCATTTTTTGTATTATTTATTTTAGCTATTTCTTGTGAAGATACAGATTTTTGTGCTTCAGATATTGCATTATTTTCTAATATTTTTTGATATGCATCTAACATTTGAGAATACATATTATCTCTTTGTAATTTAGAACTTGTAAAATAATTATCTAAAGGTTCATTATTATTTGTCTGCATAGTTTCAGTATTTGTGTTATTTTCTTTAGTTTCATTTACATTTTGAATTTCATTTGTTGTATTATTTGAAATTGTTTCTTTTATATTATTTTCTTCTCCTACAATTTTCTCACTATCTACTAATTTTGCATCACCTATACCTGCATAATCATATTTTTCTTCAGATTCTTTTGCAGATACTTCACTTGAAATTTGTGATGTATAATTTAAATATCCTGCTGCTATTAGCATAAGTGCTATAACAGATATAACTACTTGGTTTCTTTTAAAAATTTTCATAAATAATTCTCCTAACATATTTATTTAATATAATTATAAAAAAATTACATACCCATTTTAAATACTTGAATTTTGTGTGATGCAAGGCCTGTTGCAGCTTCTACTGCTTGAACTATTTGAGTTTGTACATTTGCATTATCTCCGTCCTTCTGCTGTTATTATTGCACCTTCAATTTTAGGTGAAACTGTTTTTTGTGTTATTATATTTTTTTGCCCTGAGCCTTCTTCTTGCATAACAGCAGATTTTTGAGTACTTGTATCTGTAGTTGTCCTTTTCCCTCCTGATGTATCTGCTTCTTCTGTTGTTGTTTCACTTACAGTTTCATCATATAATGGCACTATTTCACTACTTTCATAATATGTAAGTAATACTTTTACTTTTCCCACACCAGATATTTTTGTAAGTATATTTTCTAAGTTTGTTTGTAAATCAGTTGTTGTATTTGTGTTAGTTTCTGCAGCTAATTGCTTATTTGCTGTATTTTGTATGTTATTTTCTTTAGTACTTTCTTTACTATCTCCAGACCATATTTTATTAATAGCAATAAATGTTATTATTAATATAATTAATAAAACTACCAAATTTTCTATTTTCCTCTTGCTATCTTTACCATCCTTATATGAAAGATTTTTAATTTTTTCTAATTGTTTCTTAATCATTTTATCCTCCTATCTCTATGTTGCTTTCATTTATACTGTAAGTTTCACTTAAGTATTTTTTTATTTCTTTTTTCTCTTTTTCTTGCAAAGTATTTTCTGTATTATTTGTTTGTTCATTTGAAATATTAATTTCCACCTTTTCTATTGAACTAATTACATTATTTGAAGTATTTTTAGCTAGAGTTAACTTAATACTTTTAATAGTTCCATACCTTTCCTCATTCTTTAGTTCAATATCTACATCTAAATTCTTTACTTCATAACCCTTTTCTTTCATTCTTTGTTTTATGTCAGATTTCATATTTGAAATATATGCACTATCTAAATTAATATCTAATGCATTTGTACTTGCCATAGTATAATTTTGAGTATTAAAGTAATTTTCATATTTAGATGTATCTATTTGAATATTTCCACCATTTAGCTTTGATATTATTGGTGAAATTATTGTAAATAATATGTATACCCCAATTATCGTTTTTATGTATTTTTTATTATTTCCTTCAGGTAAAATCATTTCTAGAATTGTTGCTATTATTACAGCTAAAATTATCGACTTTGCCCATGTACTTATTGAACTTATCATTTGTTATCCTTTCAAAATTAATTATTTAACGATACATCATACCACTATTTGAAATTCTAATAACAAGTGTTGTTCCAATAATTAACATTACAGATATTGAGCACATAATAGCAAGTAAAACTTTAAATGTTCCTCCCATTTCATCTAGCAATGTAACTATTTTATTATCTGAAATTGGCTGAGATATAGCAGCTACTAAATGATATGAAATTGTTAAAATTGCTAATTTTATTATTGGTGAAATACATATTCCAATTATTACTAAAACACCTACAATACCTACAGCATTTTTTAAAATATTTGAACAACCAATTACGGTATCTACTGCATCTCCTAATATTTTTCCTACCACTGGAATTAAGTTACTTACAGCTGCCTTTGCTGTTTTTGCAGTTACACCATCAACGGTGCTAGTTAAAGTTCCATCAATAGAAATAAGTGAAACAAATAATGTTAATGTAATGCCAAGTCCCCATATTATGGAGGATTTCATAAATTTAGATATTTTATCAATTTGAATTTTATCTGATATTTTTGATACTATAGAAATTGCCGTGCTTATTAGTACAATTGGAATTATAAATACTTCGAATATATTTGATATAAAATTAATTAAAAATAAAATTATAGGTTCTATTACTCCTACTGATGTTACACTTCCTGTTGTTAAAAGTAATGTCATAAGTATTGGTATTAATGTTTGGCTGTATCCTACCATATTTCTAATTGCATCTCTTGTCATACTAATAATATCTGTAAAATTTGACATTATTAGTGTTACTATTAATATATATTGAACATAATATGTAATTGTTGATATACTTTTATTTTCTAGAGAATTACTTATACTTTTTAATATGCTATGTATTACTATTATTACAATAATACTTCCTAAAATTTTTATTGAATCTTTCACTTCTTTGCCAAAGGCGTTTATTATTTTTTTAAAAAAAGCTTGATTATCTACTTTTCCTGATATTGCTGATTGGAGCATATCTCCAATATCAATATCTTCCATAAATTCTCCTGCATAGTCTTTACTTTTATTTATAAAATCGTTTACATTTAAATCATTCATTTGACTTTGTATAATATCTTGTGTATCTATTTCTTTATCTGTTTGCGTATCTGTTGCAAATGCATTAGTAGCACTTAAGAGAATTACTATAATAAATATAATTATAAATTTTTTCATTAGTGTACCTCTTTAAAATTGAACAATTAATTAACGGCTAAAATCCAATTAAATTTAATTATGGTATAATTTTTATTACAGTTTCTAGTAATGCAGATATTATTGGTATCGAAATTGAAATTATTATAACTTTTCCTCCTAAATCTATTTTACTTGCTATTGCATTTTCTCCTGCATCTTTACATACACTTACCGCAAATTCTGTAAGTAAAGCTATTCCTGTTATTTTAAGCAATATTCCAAGGAACTTACTATTTATACTTGCTTGATTTGCAAAGCCTTGTAATAAATTTATTATTCCAGAAAGTTGATTAAATACTAGAAAAAAAATTATTACACCTGCAATTAAAGAAACATATATGGTAAATTCTGGCCTGTATTGTCTTAAGATTATTATAATTATTAGTGCAATTAAGCCTACACCTATTATTTTAGTTACATCCATTTTTCCTCCAAATTAATTATTTTTATACCTAAAATTTATAAATTAAACATTGTTCTTACAGATTCAAATAATGTACTTATTTGTTTTATTACCATAGTTAGAACTATTACAAGACCGGCTAAAGTTGTCATCATTGCTTGGTCTTCTCTCCCTGCTCGAACTAAAACTTGATGAAGTACTGCAACTAAAATTCCTATTGCGGCTATTTTAAATAATAAATCAATACTCATATGTATTTTCCTTTCATTAGTAAATTAAATATGCACTTGTCCTAAAACACAAAAATAAACTCTTAAATATAACATTTAATATATTATATTCAAGAGTTTTTATTTTAGAACTAAAATTCATTTTTTTATTACTATCTCTAATAATGTCCTTTTGTAACATTTATAATAATAAAATTACAATTGCTAAACCTATTGTCATTCCTAAAGTTCTATATAATTTTTCGTTTTTTAATTTTTCTTGTTCTGCTTTTTCTATTTGTTTACTTAAAAAGTTTTGCGTTAGTTCTATTTCACTTATTTGTCCTTCTATACTTGTTTTTCCAAGTAACTTAGACATTCCTTTTAAAATATTTTTATCTTCTTTGCTTAGTTCTGTAGAAGATTGTTCTATTGCATCTATCCACGCTTGTCCTGCTTGTTTTTCTTTCATTTGGCTTGAAGCATTTTCAAATATAGTGGAAATGTTAGATGTTGTATTTTTTGCAATTTCTTTAAAAATTTCTGGAATTGGTTCATATGTAAATTTTATTTTTGTTAAAAAAACATTTAATGATGCTTTTATTTCTTTTAAATCTTTTACCCTATTAGAATATTTTTTGGAAATTAAAATTCCAATAAATGAGCTCGTACTAAAAATTATTAATAATATTATTATTTTTATTATAAACATAAAAAAACTCCTAAATACAATATTTAATATATTATATTCAAGAGCTTTTTTGTTTAGAACTAAATTTTTTTAATACTATTTTTAGATTTTTATTTAAAAATTTTCGTACTGATTTAAGCATTTATTTAATTTATATATGCTGTTTATTTTTCCTTTTTGATTTATATCTAAAAATATTAGTTTTTCGAATATCTGCTTATTAATTAGTTCAGATATTGCCGGATTTAAATTTAAGTCTTCTAAAGAATTTCCATGTGCTGTAAATATTCCTTTTATTCCACAGCATATTGCGTAGTTTATTGCTTCTACATCTTCTTTACTTCCTATTTCATCTGCTACTATTATTTGTGGTGACATAGACCTTATTATCATTTTCATTCCTTCAGATTTTTTTATATTGTCCATTACATCTGTTCTAAGTCCAATGTCATTTTGAGGGACTCCTTTATACATTGCTGCTATCTCTCCTCTTTCATCTACCACTCCTATTGTTTTTCCTTTAAACCCTATATTTTCTATTCCGCTGCTTAAATTTCTTATTATATCTCTTAAAAGTGTTGTTTTACCTGCCCCTGGTGGCGATATAAGTAATGTATTGTAAATATTGTTATTTGGTATGTCTATTATGTTTTCTATTATATTATTTGAACAACCTATTATTTGCCTTGCTATTCTAAAATTTAAATTTGATATATAATTTATATTTGTAACTTTTCCATTTGATATTACTGCACTTCCAGTAATTCCAATTCTATGACCACCTTTTATTGTTATAAAACCTTCGCATATTTGATTTTGATATGAGTATATTGAGTTATCACATATATTTTGAAGTGTATGAAGTATATCTTCTATTTCTACTAATCCATTTAAGATTTTTTCTCCTTTTGTAAATTTAAGTACTATACGTCTACCTGCTCTTAACCTAATTTCTTCTAAGCTATCATTTTTATTATTATTTAGTTCTATATTTATTACTTCAGCAACTCTACGTGGGAAATATTTTAAAATTTCTGCGTAATTCATATAATTTTGTTCCTTTCAAAAAAATAAAACATATACATATTAATATGTATATGTTTTATTTTTTTATTTTATTCCTCCCAATTATGATATACATTCATTACATCATCTAATTCTTCTAGTTTTTCTAAAAGTCTTTCCATTTTTTCTTGTCCTTTTTCATCTAAACTTACATATGTAGTTGGAACTCTTTGTATTTCTGCTTCAACAAATTCTAATCCTTCATTTTCTAATTTTTCTCTAACTGTTCCAAAATCTTCTGGTGTTGTTGTAATTTCGTAGCATTCTTCTTCTGCAACAAAATCTTCTGCACCACTATCTATTGCTAACATCATTAAATCATCTTCAGATTTATCTGTTGATGTTCTATCTATAACAATAACACCTTTTCTATTAAATAAGTATGATACACATCCTGTTGTTCCTAAGTTTCCTCCTGCTTTATCAAATACATGTCTTACATCTGCTGCTGTTCTATTTTTGTTGTCTGTACTTGCTTCTACTATAACTGCAACTCCATTTGGTCCATATCCTTCATATATAATTTCTTCGTAATTTTCGCTACTACTTGATGCCTTTTTTATTGCATTATTTATTGTATCATTTGGCATATTTGCAGCCTTACATTTTGCAATAACATTTTTTAATTTTGAATTTCCTGCTGGGTCTGGTCCACCTTCTTTAGTTGCAATAAGTAATTCTCTACCTAATTTTGTAAAAATTCTTCCTCTTGCTGCATCTGCTTTTCCTTTTTTTGCTTGAATATTATGCCATTTTGAATGTCCTGACATTACTCTCTCCTCCTTTATATTTTCATGCAGTTATCTATATTTACTATTTTTTATATAATACTTAAGCTTACTTTATAGTATAGCATTTTCTATTATATAAAAAAGCTTCGATAACAATTTGTAAAGTAAGCAATGATAAGCTACATAAAATTATCAAAATATTAAGTTATTTTAAATGAAGCTTTTATTGTTCTTAAATCTTATTTGTATATATTACCATACTTTTTTCTATTTGTGTAGCATTTTATGAGTATTTTTTTATTTTTTAATAAACTTATATATTACTATTTTTATTATTGTTTTTTTTTACATTAAATAAATTAACTAATATTTAATTTTCTTCTAATCTTTTATTTACATCTTCTCTTAAAACTGTGAAAAGAATTGAAACTATAGGAAGTCCAATTAGCATTCCAATTACTCCAAATAAATTACCACCAATTGTTACTGCAAATAAAACTAATATTCCTGGCAAACCTACTGAGTTTCCAACTACCTTAGGATAAATAAGATTTCCTTCTATTTGCTGTAATATTAAGAAAAATACTATAAATATTATTGCTTTTGTTGGAGCTACTGTAACTATTAATAAAGCACCTATTGCAACACCTACAAATGCACCTACTATTGGAACTAATGCTGTAAATCCTACTAAAACGCTTATTGTTCCTGCATATGGAATTCTAAGAATTAACATTCCAATAAAACAAAGTATTCCTAATATACAACTCTCTGTTAATTGTCCTGTAATAAATCTTTTAAATGTGTTATTTGATATAGTTAAAATTTTTAATATATAGCTTGATTTTTCTCTTGGTACATATGCAATAATTATTTTCTTTGCCCATCTTTTTATTTTTTCTTTACTTAATAGCAAATAAAATGCAAATACAATTGCAATAATTAGGTTTGTAATTCCACTTATTAGTTTTCCTACAACATTAATTGATGATTTTATAATAGTATTTATACTATCTGTGGCTGTAGCCTTTATCTTTTCTGTGTCAAAATTTATATTTTTAATTATGTTTTTTATATCCTCGTTTGTTAGTGTTTGGTCTGCAAATTCTTTTATTTCTTGCGCAAAATATGGTGCTTTTTCTACAAGTAAAACTACTACATTTGCTAATTGAGGAATTATTAAATTTACTATTAATATAATTATTAATGCAACTACAATAAGAGCTAATAATATTGAAACAAATCTTTTTATTACAGATTTAGATGTATTTTTTTTATTCTTAGAAAAAAGTTTTTCAAAAAACTTCATAGGTATATTAACTATAAACGCTATACAAACTCCTAAGATAAAAGGAAATAAAACATTTATTATACCATCAAATATTCCATTTATAACACCTATATTTTCTAATATCCAATATAGAACTACTCCTATAACTACTACTTTTAATATTGGCTTTATATTTTCTTTATCAAATTTCATATATATCTCTCCCGCATTTAATTCTCATATATTATATTAGCATTTTTTTAAAGTTGCAACTTTGACATTATTAATTTAAAAGTATTAATTCATATTCCCTTGAACCAAATTGTAATTTGCTTGCTGCTTCTATTGTGTGTATTCCATTTCTGCTTTCAATTCTTTCTATAAAATGTTGTTTCCCTGGATCATTTGAATTATATACAAGATCTATACAGGCTTGGTCTATTGCTATAGGGTCTGTGCTTGCTAATATTCCTATGTCTTTTATACAAGGATCTTCTGCAACACTGCAACAGTCACAATCTACACTCATATTACACATTATATTTATAAATGCTATATTTCCTTTAAAATAATCTACTACAGATTTTGCACTATCTGCCATTGCTTCTAAAAATAAATTTTGTTCTGGTAAGTTATCCCATAGTTTTGTTTGATCTTTTTCTTTTCCTGCAGAATGTATATATGTTTTACCTGCAGAAGAGGCAACACCTATAGAAAGTTGTTTTAATGCTCCGCCATAGCCACCCATAGGATGACCCTTAAAATGTGACAAAACTAACATTGAATCATAATTTTTAATATGTTTTCCAACATAGTTTTTGTTTATTACTTTTCCATTTGGTATTTCTAAAATCATATCAGGACCTTCACTATCCATAATGTCTACATTAAAGTATTTGGTCCAACCATGATCTTCTATTAGTTTTTTATGTTTTTGAGTTGAATTTCTTGCTCCTTCATAAGCAGTGTTACATTCAACTACTGTTCCACCTACATAATCTACAATTTTTTGTACAAATTCTGGTTTTATATAATTTTGATTGCCTTTTTCTCCTGAATGCAATTTTACTGCAACATTTCCTTTTAATTTAACTCCTAGCTTATCAAATATTTTTACAACACTTTCTGGTGTAATTTCTTTAGAAAAGTATACCTTAGATTTTTCCATTTTTCTCATTCCTTTCTTTGCTATAGTTATATCATTTATATTTACCATTTTCAATAGTTTCTTACAAAACAATAAAAGGTAACTTATTTATAAGCTACCTTTTGTTGTTTTTAGCCTAACATTTGTCTTATCATCCAAATTTTTTTCCATAGTTTGAAATATACTCATCTATTGTCGTTGATGTTTCATAATCTCCATCTTAGTCTGCGCGTTTCTTTATTTTTTTAAATCATTTAGTAGTTATTCATAATCTTTAGCTTTATTTTTTTAAACTTTATGAAATATATAAAATTTTATTGTTAGGAAAATACTTATGCATAATATCTTTCATAAAGGTTTCTGCTTCTTCTCTTACTAATTTTTTATACATATATTTTCCTCTACCTCTTCCAGTCATTATCTCTGGATTATATAAATTTATTGCCATTGGAAATGCTTCATTGTTTATCATTCTGTGTACATAGCTATATGTCATAAATATTAATTCAAAAAATACTTTATTTTTTGCTTTATTGCTTAAATTTTCTTGTAACTCTTTTAATAAATTTTCATATAATTCTT
Organism: uncultured Clostridia bacterium; assembly: GCA_947631025.1. Taxonomy (GTDB): domain Bacteria; phylum Bacillota; class Clostridia; order TANB77; family CAG-508; genus Merdicola. The sequence goes on from CANRKA010000033.1 coordinate 12,224, forward strand.
TCCAGTTTTCTACTAAAATAATTGGAGCAATTAAAATTCCTATTTTATAATCCGCTTCAGCAAGCTTATTTATTGCTTCTATCCTTCCTTTTAATCTTGATGTTCCAAATTCAACTTTATTTATTATTTCAGTAGGATTTATACTCATTCTCGCTATAATTTTACCTTTATGATCTAAATTTAAAATTGGATCTACCATATCAAATTTAGTTGGAAATGTTAGCATTCCTTTTGGCGAATTTTTAAAATTTTCTATTGTCCATACTAAATTATTTGTTATTGTGTTTTCTAAAACTAAATCACTATTACTTCCTATTTCGTAGCATAAATTTGCATTTGCTTTTTTAGCATTATTTATTATCTTATCTAACATTTGCTCTCTATTTACAAACAATCTTAAATAGGCACATTTATTATAATTACAAACTAGATAGCAATACATACACATTGCAATACAACCAGAAGATGTATATGGTACTAAATAGTCCGATACTTTATGGTTTTCTACATATTTATGTGTTTTTCTTGTTCCTATAATTAGGTTTCTTTTCATTTTTGCAAATTCCGAATTTTGCTTTTTTCTCATTTCTTCTATATTATTATGATTTTCTATTATCTTTTTTGGAACATCTTTATACTTTTCCAACAATTCTTTTCCTAGCTCGTAATTTTCTATTGCTTCTTCATAAAAAATTCCATCTGGTATAAACAATCTTATCACCTCTTTTAAATAATAGTTTATAACAAAATTTATTTATTATTCATTCACAACAATTGAATAACATTAAAGGAGCACGTTTTTTTCGTGCTCCTACTTTTAATTTTAATTTCTAATTTTTATCTTCTAGCTTTGCAATTAATGCTTTTATTTTTATTCCTTGCTCTGTAAACATTTTTTCATGTTCTGTTATTATATTTTCTGGTACATCTTCACTATGCAAATCATATGTTTTTTTAATTATTTTAAATCCACTTTCCTCAAAATATCCTAAACTAGACTCGAATAAGTCATCATCGTCTGTTTTAAAGTATATTTCTCCATTTGGTTTTAATATTTGTTTGTATTTTTCTAATTGTCTTGTATGTGTTAATCTCTTTTTTCTATGCTTTCCACGAGGCCAAGGATTACAAAAATTTATGTATATTCTATCTATACTATCTTCCTTGTCCATTATTAATAATATTCTTTCTATATCGAATCTTGTTAAATATACATTATTTATTTGTTTTCCTTCTTCATTAAATTTATTTTCTATATTTCTTTTAGCTAAACCTAGCATTGCATCTACCATATCTATTGCTATATGATTTATTTGTTTATCTCTATATGCAAGTTCTGCCATAAATGTGCCTTTTCCACATCCTAGTTCTAAATGAAGTGGTAATTCTGGATTTGAAAATAAACTTCTCCATTTTCCTTTGTATTGTTCTGGATTATTTATATAAAATTCACTTGCTTCTAGTTCTGGTCTTGCCCATGGCTTATATCTTATTCTCATGTTTTTCTCCTTGTATAATATATTTAGTAATTTGTAATGCACTATTATAAATTCTTATATGCATTTATTTTAAAATTTTGACTTTGCTTTAAAGTTATAATTATTATATTATAAATACTTTGCAATGTCTAGAAAAAAAGATGCAACTATAAGTTACATCTTTTTTTAAGCTATAAATTTGTTACAAAACATACCATTCCTACTACTGCGATTAATAAAAATGGTGCAAGCATGTATCCTAAAATTCCTGATACTAAAACGCACAAAATAATTTCAAATATTGTGCAATTACAATTAAAAATAAATGCAATATATGCAAATATGCATATACTTATAACCCGAGTTAATATCATTAAAATTTTTTCTTTCATATTGTTTCTCCTTTCGATGCTAATTAACTGGTTTTAAAATATCTTACACTCTATATTATAACATAGGTTAACATAATTTTTCAAGTAATTTTTGAATTTCCCCTAAAGGTTATTACTAAATTACGAAATCTCAACAAAAACTTGTAATTTGTGTTACTCTATTGGCTCATGATATATTACTTCTTTATTATTCTTTTTTGCATATTCAATTTCATTTTTTGTACTGTTTC
>CANRKA010000034.1 GCA_947631025.1 uncultured Clostridia bacterium
TTTATTATTAAGTCCATATCGTCATCTTTTGCTACTTTATTTTTTCTTATTTGTCCACATTTTTTACATTTAAATATTATTACATACCCTTTTTTACTATTAGTTTCTATTCCTATTGGTTCTAACATTCCGCAGCAATCTTCCTGCCTATCTCCTGGATTTATATCAACATGTTTAGAATGTAAACAATATGGGCAGTGATTTCTGCATGAATATCCTAGTTTATTTACTTTTTTTCCGCAATTTTCACAAATAAATTCTTCATCTATTTCCGTAAATCTTTTTTGCATAATTATCTCCTAATATTTAAAATCTCCTCCACCTATAAATTCCCTAAGTAAAGAATTTGTTGGTACTAACTCATCTGGTATATCTTCAAAATATTTTAAAAACTCTCTTATTCTTTTTGCTTCTGCATATTCTATACTTCTATTATCCAATGCTTCCAATTGTGGAAGAGCATATTTTTTTAGTACATTTATTTCATATATTAATGATGTATTAAACATTGCGTCTGATTGTTCTTGATATGGAAATATGTTTATTAATTCTCCTCTATTAACAGAATCCCACATTTTTAATGTATGAATTGCTGAATAGCTTCTAAAATTACTATCTCTTACTATTCTTCTAATTAATCTTGAATCTGTTGTAGATATTCTATTAAATTCGTCCATATTAAGTACTGTTAATGCACTTATATATACTTTAAATTTTTTATTTCTCGGAATTTGACTTGTAAGCCTATCATTTAAGCAATGTATTCCTTCCATTACAATTATATCTTCTTTTCCTAATTTAATTCGGTTTCCTTTGTATTCCTTATGTCCAGTTTGAAAGTTAAATGTTGGCATTTCAACTTCCTCACCTTTTAGTAATCTTTCTATATGATTATTTAAAAGTTTCATATCTACTGCTTCTATTGTTTCAAAATCATATTTTCCATTTGCATCTACAGGATTTTGCTCTCTTTCTACAAAGTAGTTATCTACAGATATTGTAACTGGTCTCAAGCCATTTAATTTTAATTGCAATCCTAATCTTTGCGCAAAAGTAGTTTTTCCAGATGATGAAGGTCCCGCAATTAGTACCATTTTTACATTTTTATTTTCTGCAATACTATCTGCTATTTTTGAAATTTTCTTTTCATGTAAGGCTTCATCTAGCATAACAATATCTTTAGCTTTTCCTTCTTTTATTGCTTTATTTAATTTTTCCAATGTATCTAAATTAAGTACCTTATGAATCTTTTCGTAATCTTTTAATGCTTCTAATAATTTTTTATTGTCTATAAATTCTGGAATTGTTGTTGTATGTCTTTTGCTTGGGTAACGAATTAAAAATCCTTCATTATATTTTTTAATGTCAAATATTTTCATATATCCAGTAGAAATTGGCATTACTCCATAAAAATAGTTAAAATAATCTTCACAATAATACATAGAAAAAATCTTTTTGCTTTCATTTTCTAACTGTAGTTTTCCCTTATTTGTGTTATATCTTTCATATATTTTTTCTGCTTCTTGTTTTGTACATTCTTTCTTTATAATAGGTAAATTTTTATCTATTATTTCTCGCATTTTTTTATTAATATTTTCTATAATTTCATCTGTTACTTCCATATTTTTTATTGTGCAAAACATTGAATGGTATAACTGATATTCCACACGTATTTCTATATTTGGGTATAGTTCTTCAAAAGCTTTCCCCATTATAAAAAGTAATCCTCTTATATATGTCTTCATTCCATCTGAACTTGATATGTCTAGTAGTTCTATTTTACTGTCTTTATTTATTTCATAATTTAATGGTTTTATTTCATTATTTACTATTGCTGATATAATTTTTTCATTACATTCTTCTTTTAATATTTCTATTATTTTTTTACTTTCATTTATTTCAATTTCTTTATCTTTATATTGTATTTTCATTATTTTTCCTCCGAAAATATTTTATACTAATTGTTTATAAATTGCAACAATTATATTTAATGGGTTGATGGAAAAATCAACTCCTACATTCATACTTCCTATATTATAATTTAAAATTTTGGTACATATTGCTCTTCGTTTTCTCCTAATTCTTGTATATATCCATTCTTTAATCCTAGTGTGTATAAATAGTTTTCTATTTGTTTATATTCCTTTTTATTTATGGTTCTATTTAATTTTTCATCTTGTTTTGCTAAATATGTTGGAAAATACTGTGCCATTACACTAATATATGTATCTTCTCCTAATTTTTCTTTTATATGTTTTAATACATTTTTTGTATTTTGCATATAGTTTGGAAGTATTAAATGTCTTATAATTAAACCTTTTTGTATTATTCCATTTTCATTAAATTTAGGATTTCCTACTTGTTTTTTCATCTCTGAAATTGCATTTATTGCTACTTCAAAGTAATTTTCTACTCCTGAATATTTTTTAGAAAGCAAATTATTTGCATATTTAAAATCTGGCAAATACACATCTATATAACCTTCTAAAAGTTTTAAAGTATCAATACTTTCATAACCATTTGTGTTATATAAAATTGGTATATTTAAACCATTGCCCTTTGCAATTTTTATAGCTTCTATAATTTTTTTCGCATACATTGTAGGTGTTACTAAGTTTATATTGTGTGCCCCATTTTTTTGTTGTTGTAACATTATTTTAGCAAGATCTTCTATACTAATTTCTTTTCCTTTACCACCGACTACTTATTTCATAATTTTGGCAAAATTTACATTGTAAATTGCAATGAGAAAAAAATATAGTACCAGAACCATTTGTACCACTTATACATGGCTCTTCAAATTTATGTAATGATACAAGTGCAATTTTAATATTACTAGGTGCTTTGCACCTACCCTTTTTTCCTAAATCTCTATTTACATTACATTTATGTGGGCAAAGATTACATGTATTTGAACATACTTTTAATTTTTCATATGCAACAGTTTCTTCATTAATATTACTCATTTTTTCCCTCATTTTTTATTTTGGTATATTATATATAATACAGTTTTTTTGTCAAATTAATTAATAACCTTAAATTAGTATTTATAAATTCCTTCTATATGTATAAATCTTAATTTTTCAAACTTATAACTTGAAACTCTTCTTTTAAAAGAATCAAATGTATGTGAAGCAGTATAAATTTCATTTAAATTATTAACATCTTTTATATCTACTACAATTAATGTATGTGTATATTTATTTTCGCTAAATGAAATTTGAATTATATCTCCTATTTCTATTTCATTTTGTAAAACTTCTTTTCCTCGTGGTCCATTTTGTTTATTTGTAGTTAAAAATTTATAAAATTCATTTACTCCGGTCCAACTTGGAGATCTATCATTTACACTATTATAGTACCATCCATTTTGTTTATTATAATTCATTTCTTTTGAACCTGCATATAAACATTGCGAAATAAAATTAGTGCAATCTCCTCCTATATTGTCAAAATTATAATATTTAGCATTCCTTTTATATGCCCATTTCTCAGCATATTTTACTGACATTTTCCTTTTATATTCAATTTTTTTCACAAAAAAACCTCCTATATAAATATAAGAGGTTTTTTTACTTTTTATTCTCTTTCTTGATCTTCTAAAACTTTTTCATAATTATCTTTTAAATTATCATATACTTTACTTAATTCTTCTTCATTTTTTTCTTCTTGATTTTCATTTTTTGTTAAATCTATCATATTATCAGATTGCAAATATTCTTTGTCTCCTAATAAAACCTGTTTAGAATTAATATTTACAATTTTATTATCTATCATTCCAACAGAAGATATTATTTTATCATTAGTCCTATCTATAACAGTGTATATATCACCTATTTGATTTTTATCTGTAATATATTCACTTGCATTGGTTTTTTCTTTATAATCATAAACGTAATTTCCATTTTCATCTATTGTAACAAATTGTGGATTAGTTTTTATATATCCAATATCGGCTTCTGATAAGTTATTATTATATCTACCTATAATTTCTTGTACTATATCATTATTGTTGTTTTCATCAATATATACAGAATTTTGGTCAAAATCTACTTGTAAGCTCTCTTTAAATTCATTATTATTTGTTTTCAATTTTTCATCTTTATCTGCTAAAGCTTCCTCTGTTGAAATTACTTTTGATTCTTTTGGGGCTTCTAAAAGTTTTGTTTTATTTGTTCCCATAGCAGTTATTCCAGCTATTCCACTAGCTACAAGTGCACTAAATATTATAACTTTTCCACTTAACCCTCTTAATCTTTGTATATCTTGTATTATAAATTCTCTTTTTTCTTCTTTATTTAATTTTCTTCCAATTTCTCTTTCTTTTTTTCTTAAATCACTTCTTACCTTTGGTGCAAAAATTTTATATTTTGTTTTTCTGGGTTTCTCCATATAAACTCCTCCTTTGTACAAGTATATATTACACAAAAAGGTATTAATTGTCAAATACATTTATTTAACATTTTTTTAACTTTTTTGTATCATTTTTTCAAAAACTATTGACAGCAAAATAAAAATTTAGTATACTAATTTTCGTTGAGGGTAATGCTCCCTTAGCTCAGTTGGTCAGAGCAACCGGCTCATAACCGGTGGGTCCAAGGTTCGAATCCTTGAGGGAGCACCAAATGTGTGACCTATGTCACAATGAATAGTGAATGATTAATAATGAACAATATGTTTATTATTAATTGTTCGTTTTTCATTATTAATTAAATAATTATGGGTAGGTGGCCGAGTGGCTAAAGGCGGCAGACTGTAAATCTGTTCTCATTTGAGTACGATGGTTCGAATCCATCCCTGCCCACCATATTGATATTAAACTCAAACTTTTTAAATTATTTAATAAGTTTGAGTTTTAATATGCTCAAATTTATGCTGTAATTTTTACAGTTTAAATTAATATGTATGTCAATTTAGAAAACATACTCGTATATTGACATATTTGTTTATATGAAGTTTTATTATAATAATTTCTTTAAATTATTTTTATTATCCAACATTTCAATTTTTTTAATACCATTACTACCTTGTAAAATACTGTATTGTTTTTTAGCTACTGTAATTTTATTTTGGTAACTCTCATTTTTCTTTAATCTTTAGAATCTTATTATAAATATCAAAAAAGCACATATTGAATATCTATAATAACATGTATATTTGTATTTTACATAATTTTATGGTATAATAAAGTAATAGTTATGTATAAATAAGGAGATTTTTATGAAGATTAATAAACCTTTTATTTCTGAAGAAGAAAATCAAAAGTATAAAACCTTTTTTAATGATTATATTATTAAAGATATAAACCAAATGCTTGAATCTAATAATACAGATATTAAGCATTTATTGGAGATGTTTTGTGCGTCTTTAATGATTGAATTAAATAAAAAATTTCCAGAACCTAATTATTCTATTTATATGACTTATAGAATAAAATCTTCTAAAAGTAAAATTGATAAACTTGAAGATTATATAAAAAGGCTATCTGTATCAGATGGCAAAGTTTCTATAAAAGATTTTACAGATTTAATTGGAATGAGAGTTATAATTGAAAAGATTCCTCATAATGTAAATATAAGTAAAGATACTCCAAATTACAATGAATTAATTGAGCTTAAAAATGAACGAAAAAAGAATATAAATTTATCAGAAGAATATCACGATTTTTACTCTTCTATAGAAAATAATGAATGTAGCAAATTTGATTATTATAAAAAGAGTAAGGAATTAATAACTAGCATTTTAGGTATGCTTGATGATAAAAAATCTAGCACTTATGCAACTGAGTTAAAAGGTACTTATAATCAACTATTAAAGTTTTGTACAGATAACATAAATATGTTAGAATTAATTGGAGATTATTCATCTATAATTAATATGGAAAATGCTGGTGTAGATTTTTCTAAACTTTTAGATGACTTTGACTCTAGAATAGATAGCAAACTAGCATTAGAATTATATTCAAGTACATTTTCAAATATCTTCGAAAAGTCAGAATTATTAAATTCCTTAGGAGCAAAAATTAGTGACAATGATGAAAGAACAAAATACAAAAGGGAACCATCTGGATTCGTATCAGATTTTAAAGGAATAAATTTTGATGGTTTTCCTTTAAATTTTGAATTACAATTAATGACGGTAAATGAGCATTTATCTAGTGTATTAGGATACTCTGCACATAGTAATATGCCTGATAAAAATCCTATTCGTTGTGAATTACCTCCAGCATATAGAAATAGAATGATTAATCTTTTACATAATAGTTCAAATTTAGAATCTCTTGGTTATGAACATTTAAGTCTAATTAGAAAAGTTTTAAAAGTAAAAAAATTATCTAAAGATGAAGTTAGTTTTGTATCAAATCTTTTAGATAACGTCCATTCTAAAGGTATTTCTAATATACAATTAGATGAAGAATCTTCTAAACAAATTAAAAACTTATTTATATTAAATAATGAGCAAGAAGCAGAAATTGGTCATTTGCTATATAATGAAGGTATTACAAATTTTAACTCTTGGGCAGAAAACATTTCAGCATTTCATGCTACAGTTCGTTTAGACAAAGAATCTTCTACTAAAAATAGAGTAAAAATAGATTATGATGACCCTTATGAAAGTCTTTCACATGTATTAAGACAACAAATTGAAGGATATAACATAAATGGTTATGAAGCTAATTTAAGTGAACAATATTTAAGTAGAATATATACAAATCAAGACAGCTGGCTAAAAATTAGCCCAAAATCTTCGACTTCAATTATTGAATATGAAATTAAAAAATATATAGAAAACGATTTAAAAATTTTAAAAGAAAATTATGAAATAAAAGAAAACGAAATAGCTGATTTCTAGGCTATTTTGTTTTCTTATTATATTATAGGAAAATTCTTCGAATTTCCTATAATATAAAGTATTGCTTTGTTCTTATGCACTTTTTAATTCTAATCTTAACTTATCTGCTATCATAGCAATAAACTCTGAATTTGTTGGTTTTCCTTTTGCTGCAGATACAGTGTATCCAAATATATTTTCTACTGTCTCTTGTTGTCCTCTTCCCCATGCTACTTCTATTGCATGTCGTATTGCTCTTTCTACGCGTGATGGTGTTGTTTTATATTTTTGCGCTATTTGTGGATATAAGCATTTTGTTATTTGATTTATAACATCTATATCTTCTACTACCATCATTATAGCTTCTCTTAAATATTGATATCCTTTTATATGTGCAGGAACCCCTATTTCGTGAATTAAGTTTGTTACAAGAGCTTCTAGGTTTCTTTCTGAATTTTTTGAATTTTGAGCTATTTCTATATATTTTGGTTTTGAAGTTCTTTCTAATATATTATTGTTAGTTATCGCTTTATTTGGTTCATAAAATTCTATTTCTTTAATTCTTTTTATTAAAAGCTTTATATCAAATGGTTTAACTGCATAATATTCTGCACCTAATAATGTTGCTTTTTGAGTTATTTTGTCTTGCCCAACTGCAGAAAGCATTATGCAAGTAGGTCTTTTTGTCATATTAGATTCGTTTATTTTTTCTAATACTCCTAATCCATCAACATGTGGCATTATAACATCAAGCAAAAGAATATCTGGGTGTGTTCCTTGAACCATTTTAAATGCCTCCTCCCCATCTCTTGCTACTCCTATAACATTCATGTTTTCTTCTTCTTCAAAATAGCTTGCTAATGTATTTGCAAATTCTTTATTGTCATCTGCTATTAAAACTGTAATTTTGTCTTTCATATGTACTCTCCTCTCAATATTTATTTTAATATAGTGGCAATTATAGACTCTGCAATTACAAATTACAAGTGTTTCTTTGAAATTTTTTCCAATTTCTTCGTTTTTAATTGATATATCAACAATTTTTTCGTATCATCTTTTTCGACATAATTCGACTTTTTAATATATAAAATATGTTATTTTCAATATTTCTACATATTTCATCTTTTTTTTCTTCATTAACTTCTACAGTTACCTTTATATTTTCATTATATAATTTTTCAACAATATTTATATTATTTTTTTTACAATAATGGTTAAATAAATTAAAATTTTTATAATCTAATTCTATCTCAACTTCATATCCTTCTTCCATTTCAACTAGATTGCTTAAATTAATTGCATTTTTAGTAACATCTGAATATGCTTTAACTAGGCCTCCTGTTCCCAATAAAATTCCTCCAAAATATCTAGTTACTACAACTAAAATATTATACAAATCGTTTCCTTTTATAATATCTAATATTGGCATTCCTGCTGTTCCGCTAGGTTCACCATCATCGCTTGCTTTTTCTAGTATATTTTCATTTTCTAGTATTCTATATGAAAAACAATTATGTTTAGCATCATAATACTTTTTCTTTATATCTTTTAATATTTTTTCTGCTTCTTTAACATTTTCTACGTAAAAAATATTTGCAATAAATTTAGACTTTTTTTCAACAATATATGTTTCTACATTTTTATTTATAATCTTCAATATATTACTCCTTTTTTTATTATTGTTTTAAATAAAAGATAGTTAGCTTAAAATATATACCTACATTTTTTTAATTTGTACCTGCTGTATATCCTGTAGAATATGCAATTTGTAAATTAAAGCCACCTGTATATGCATCAACATCTATTATTTCTCCTGCAAAATATAATCCTTTAATTATTTTAGACTCCATTGTTTTTGGGTTTATTTCTTTTGTATTTATTCCTCCAGATGTTATAATTGCTTCTTCTATACTTCTAAATCCACTTATTGTTATTTCGAAGTTCTTTAAAATTTGAACTAAATACTTTCTTTCTTTTTTTGTAATTTCATTTACTTTTTTATTTGGATTTATCTTTGATTCATTAACAAATACATTTATCATCTTTTTAGGTAACAAATCACTTAAACTATTCTTATATTCTCTGTTTTTCTCTTTTTCGAAATCTCTTAAAATTCTCTTATCTAATTTTTCTTCGTCTAGTGCTGGTTTTAAATCTAAAATTAGTTTTATTTTACTGTCATTTAATAACTCCTGTACATTTTTATATCTTAATAAATGTGCAGAACTACTTAAAATTGTAGGACCAGAAACTCCAAAATGTGTGAACATAAGCTCCCCAAAATCTTCATAAATAATTTTACTTTTAGATGCATCTATTAACTTCATTTTAATATTTTTTAAAGATAATCCTTGCATTTCTTTACAAATTTTTAGACTTTCTCCTTTAGCTTCTAGAGGAACTAAAGATGGTTTAATTTCTACTATGTTATGACCTAATTGTTTTGCAAGTTCATAACCTTCTCCATTAGAACCTGTTGAATGATAGCTTTTACCTCCTGTGCTTAAAATAATTTTATTTGCTTTAAAATTAAAAGTTTTATTATCCTTTTCAAAACTTACACCAATAACATTGTTATTTTCTACATTTATTTTAGTTACTTTGGCTTTTGTAATAATTTTTACATTATTTTTTTCTAACTCATTTTCAAATGCTTTAAGAACACTTAAAGATTTATCTGATACAGGGAAAACTCTATTTCCTCTTTCTATTTTTGTTTCAACTCCATTGTCTTTTAGCATCTTTATTATGTCCTTATTTGTAAAATTCTTAAAGCAACTATATAAAAATTTTCCATTTCCAGGAGTATTTTTTATAAATTCTTCCATATCTAAAGAAGATGTAATGTTACATCTTCCCTTTCCTGTAATTAAAAGTTTTCTTCCGCATGAATCCATTTTTTCTAATAAAATTACGTCATTTTTTTGTTTTGCTGCAGTTATTGCAGCCATCATTCCAGCAGGCCCTCCACCGAATTACAATAACATTCATATAATCATTCCTTATTATTTATTATATTTTCAATCAATTTTATTAAATATTTTTGTAAAATTCCTGATATATTTCTTTCATATTCTTCTTTAACTAATGCATTATCTGAAATTGCTCTTATTCCAATAATTGGAACATTATATTTATTTGCAACAGTATATGCTCCAATAGATTCCATATCTGCTGATATTACGCCTAATTTTTTATTTAACCATATTATTCTATCTACTTCTTTATTCCATACATCTCCACTTCCAAGTGTTCCAATATGTACTGCTAAATCAGTATCTATTATCTCCTTAGCCTTTTGAATTAAATATTTATCTCCATTTAAAAATTGATTTTCTTCGTTATCTTTAGAATCATCGCTTTTAAATGTAGTTATCTCCCAATCAAATGGGTTAGAACCTTCCCCTTCTTTTTTATATTTAGTATCATATGTATTTGTGTTTACACATTTTTCCCCTATAACTATGTCTCCTTTATGAATATCTTTTGCTTGTCCTCCAGCAATACCTTGATTTATTATATACCTAGGATTAAATTTTTTTATACCAATTAATGTAGCAATTGCAGCATTAATTGTTCCTATTTTTGTCTCAGACACTATAACCTTAAAATTTTTTATTTTTCCTTTATAAAATTTATATCCATCAATATTAAACTCTTTTATGTCTCGCAAAATATCTTTTATAAACTTTATTTCTACTTCCATCGCTCCTTGAATTAATATAGTACTTTTCATTTTATTCTCCTTATTTTTTTATAATATTTTGTACCGCTTTTAGTACACCAAGTTTTCCATATTCAAAAGTAAGACCTCCTTGTTGAAATGCTAAATATGGTGGTCTTATTGGACCATCACAAGAAAGTTCTATTGAAGAACCTTGTGTAAAACTTCCTGCAGCCATTATAACCTTATCTGTATAACCAGGCATATCCCATGGTTCTGGCATTGCATTAGAATCTACTGGCGAACCTTTTTGTATTCCTTGGCAATACTTTATTAAATCTTTACTATTTCCAAATTCTATAGTTTGAACAATATCTACTCTTTTTTCATTATATTTTGGTTCAGTTTTATACCCTAATTTTTCTAAAATTCTACTTGTAAAAACTGCAGTCTTTAAACTGCTTGCAACAACACTTGGTGCAAAAAATAATCCTTGCAATATACTTTTATTTATATTTAAAGTAGGTCCTACTTCTTTTCCCTCTCCTGGAACAGTTAATCTTTCAGCAGCTAAGGCTACTAAATCTTTTCTTCCTGCTATATAAGCTCCATTTGGTGCTAATCCTCCACCAAGATTTTTTATAAGTGACCCTACTATTATGTCTGCTCCAACTTCTAGAGGTTCTTTTTTTCCTACAAATTCACAATAACAATTATCTATCATAATAATTACATTTTTATCGATTTCTCTTATTGTTTTTATGACTTTTTCAACTTTTTCAATACTTATACTTTTTCTATTTGCATAACCTTTTGATCTTTGTATTTCTATTAATTTTATTTTTTTATTTTTTAAAGTTCTTTTTATTTCATCGTAATTAAAATCATTATCTATTAAATCTATTTGTTCATAATTTATTCCATATGATTTTAAAGAGCTTGCATTATCTACTAACCCTATAACTTCATCTAAAGTATCATAAGGTTTTCCATTAATGCTTAGCATAGTATCTCCTGGCCTTAAAAAAGCAAACAAAGCTACTGTTAGAGCATGTGTCCCAGAAATAAATTGACCTCTAACTAAGCTATCTTCTGCTTTTAATACTTCTGAAAAAACTTTCTCAATAGTATCCCTTCCTATATCATTATATCCGTAACCGCTTGTACTACCGAAATGTATATCTGAAATATTATTATTTTGAAATGCATTTAAAACTTTAATGCTATTATACTCACATATTTCATCTATCTGTTGAAATATAGATTGTACTTCTTCTTCAACTTCTTTTGCTAATTTATTTGTTTCATCTGTTATACCAAATTGTTTATACATTTTTATTCCTCCTATTATTTTTAAAGGTTGTACATTAAAGTACAACCTAATTATTACTCATTTACATTGTTTGTATAATAAAATTTCTTATAACCATATATAATTCTATAATATTGTCCTATAAAATCTATTTCATTACTACTTATATTTATTTTATACTTAGGTTCTATTATAATTTTTCCTGTTTTATCTATTGAACCCCATTTTTCATCTTTTTTTATTCCTGCAAATCCATATTGATTAAATTCAGTTACTTCATCATATAAATAATCTACTATTACGTTTCCTTGTTTATCAATAAATCCCCATTTTCCATTTTTTACATCTATATACAAATTGTTGTCTGGCAATATTTCTTTACTAGATTTTTCTTCTCCATTAAAGTTAATATATTTTAATTCATCTTTAGAATATATTTTTACATATTCGCTATATTCTTTTATAGTAGCATTATTCATTTGCAATATTTTTTCTATGTTTTTATTATATAAACTTACTGTGTTTGTGTCAATAATATTTACTTCTATTAAATCGCAATTATCTAATTTTTGAATTGTATCATATTTTGTTTCTAGTATTATTTCTCCCTTATCATTTACTATACCATTTTTGCCATTTTCCGTACTTACTACAAAATAATTATTTGTTAAATATCCTATATAATTGTATATATTAGGAATTATTACTTCATCTTTATTGTTAATTACACCATATTTATTGTTTTTATTAATTGTAATTTTATATTCTGTATTATCTATTTGGTATTTACTTGTATATTCTGAGTCTTCTATATTTTTTCCATTATTATCAAAAATGAATTCTTCATTATTTTTTTGAGCATAAATATACATTCCTTCTATATCTACTGAATCGTATAAATTTGATACAATAACATTACCTTCGAAGTTTATAACTCCATATTTATTATCTTTTTGAGTTATAAATAGTTTATTTAAATTATCAAATTCAATATTACTATATTCAATATTTATTAATGTTTGATTATTTTTATTTACACCAAATTTATTGTCTTTTTCACAAATTAAATATATATCGTCTACATTTTTAATATCTATTATTCTTTTTATACTATCATATTCCGTATCTAAAACTTTTTGCTTATTATTATTTATATAACCATATTTTATATTATCTCCTTCTTTAGTACCTACTATATAACCACTATTTTTATATAAAATTTCTTCTTCATAATAGTTATCTATATTTATTTCATCGTATATAACATCTATTACTTTGTTCCCTAATATATTTATAACTCCATATTTTCCGTCTTTTTGTACTAGAAGTTCTCCTTCTTTATATGGTAAATTACTTATAGAATTATAAATTGCATTTGTAATTTTCTTGCCTTCATAGTTAATAATTCCATATTTATTATCTTTTTTATATTTTAATACAGTTTTTTCATATGGAATATCTATAGCTAATTCTTTAAGTTCAAAAGGTTCTACCTCTTCATATTCATAAAATATCTGTTGTTTATTTTCATTTATAACTAATATTTGATTATCTTCTTTTGTGCATATAAATACATCTTTAGTAGGATTAGGAATTTTAATATATTTATATTCTGGATTTATAATTATGTCTCCAGAATTATTTATAACTCCCATTTTCCCATCTTTAACGTAAATAAAATAATTCCATTTATCTATTTTTTCTATTTCATAATCTCTTTTATTTATATATACATATACACCAATTATTAAGCATACTATAACAACAATTATAATTGCTATTAAACTTATAATAGCAGCTTTTTTATTTATCTTCATTTTTACACCTACTTTTGTTTATTATTTTACAAATTTCTCAAAATTATTATATATTTTGTAGAAATTTCTGTCAATGTAAATTTATATTATTTTTTTTATAACTATTACATAAAAAATGCTAAATATTACATATTTAATAAGTATATTGTATCCATTTTTGCTCTTTTATTTAAATTAAATTAAATATAAAATAGAAAATTTTTGAAATAGGTATTGACAGTTTTTAAAAAATTTAGTATACTAAATCACGTTGATAGAACATGGTCGCTTAGCTCAGCTGGGAGAGCATCTGCCTTACAAGCAGGGGGTCACAGGTTCGAGCCCTGTAGCGACCACCATTTATTTATGGCCTGGTAGTTCAGTTGGTTAGAACGCTAGCCTGTCACGCTAGAGGTCGACGGTTCGAGCCCGTTCCAGGT
>CANRKA010000035.1 GCA_947631025.1 uncultured Clostridia bacterium
GCTTTTTGTTCGCATATTTATATTTTTGCTGACAAACCGAACTTTTTTTATTATTTTTTAAGTTTTGAAAATCCTTTGCAATTCAGTATTTAAGCATTCTTTCCGCAACAATTCTTATACTTTTTGCCCGAACCACATGGACATGGGTCATTTCTTCCTACTTTTTTCTCTTTATTTACTACTGTTTTGTTCATTCCGCCTTCTTTCATAGAGTATTTTCCATCTACTAAGTTAATAGGTGTACTTTGTAATCCTTCTGCTGTTATTTTAGCTGCTTCTGTTCTTTTTACATCTCCAATTCTTTGTACGTTTGAAAGAATTTTAACAACATCTAATTTAATGTCTTCATTCATTTCTTCAAACATGTCTGTACCTTCAATTCTGTATTGAACAACTGGATCTTTTTGAGCATATGCACGAAGTCCAATACCATTTTTTAATTCGTCCATATTATCTATATGATCCATCCATTTTTCGTCAACTACTTTTAATACAACTACTCTTTCAAGTTCTCTTAGTTCGTTTTCTCCAAAGTCTTTTTCTTTTTCTTCATATCTTTGTAATACTTTATCTTTTAATTCTTGTATTAACTCTTCTGGATTTACTTCATCACCTTTTAAACTGTCTAAATCTGTAATTCCAAATGTTACTTGAATTTCTTGTGCTAAACCTTCAAGATTTAATTCTTCTCCTTCTGCAAGTTCTGTATGAGTATATACTACACCTTCTATTACAGAATTAAACATATTTATTATGCTTTCTTTTAGATTTTCTCCATCTAGAACTTGTCTTCTTTGTTTGTATATTATTTCTCTTTGTGCATTCATAACGTCGTCATATTTTAATACATTTTTTCTTATACTAAAGTTACGTCCTTCAACTTTCTTTTGAGCATTTTCAACTCCCCTAGAAACCATTTTTACTTCTATAGGTAAATCTTCACTTGCTCCTAATGTTTCATATAATTTTGTAATTCTGTCTCCACCAAATATTTTCATTAAATCATCATCTAATGCTATATAAAATCTAGATTCACCAATATCTCCCTGACGTCCACTACGTCCACGTAATTGGTTGTCAATTCTTCTAGATTCATGTCTTTCTGTACCAATTATTTTAAGTCCACCTGCTGCAATTACTTTTTCTTTTTCTTCTTTAATTATTTTTTCGTGTTTTTCAACTAATTCTTTGTATTTTTCTCTTGCATCTAATACTTGCTTATCATCTGTTTCATTGTATGCAGTAGCTTGTGCAATTATATCTGGAGAGTATTTAAGTTTTCTCATTTCTTCTTTTGCTAAATATTCACTGTTTCCTCCAAGCATAATATCTGTTCCACGTCCTGCCATGTTTGTTGCAATTGTTACTGCTCCAAATTTACCAGCTTGTGCAACAATTTCAGCTTCTTGTTCATGATATTTAGCATTTAATACAACGTGTTTTATTCTTTCTTTTGTTAAAAACTTACTTAGTTTTTCAGATTTTTCGATAGATACTGTACCAATTAAAACAGGTTGTCCTTTTTCATAACTTTCTTTTACTTCTTTTACAACAGCTTTAAATTTAACATCTTCATTTTTATATATAACATCAACATTATCTTTTCTAGCCATTGGTTTATTTGTTGGTATTTCAACAACATCTAGATTATAAATTTCTTCAAATTCTTCTTCCTCTGTCATTGCAGTACCAGTCATACCAGATAATTTATCATACATTCTAAAATAATTTTGAAATGTAATTGTTGCAAGAGTCTTAGATTCATCTGCTATTTTTACTCTTTCTTTTGCTTCAATTGCTTGGTGAAGTCCGTTATTGTATCTTCTTCCATACATAATACGACCTGTAAATTCATCAACAATTAAAACTTCTCCATCTTTTACAATGTAATCTATATCTTTTTTCATAACACCATGTGCACGAAGTGCTTGGTTAACATTATGAACAAGTTCAGAATTTTCTATATCATTAAAGTTTTCTAATCCAAATTCTTCTTCAGCTTTCTTAATACCTTTTTGTGTAAGTGATGCTGATTTTGCCTTTAAGTCTACAATGTAATCATATTTTTCATTATCTTCTGCTTGATCAAAATCTTTAACATCTTCTTCTACAATTACTTTTGCTTGTAATTTTCTTACAAAACTGTCTGCCTTTTTATATAAATCTGAAGATTTATTTGCTCTTCCTGAAATTATTAATGGTGTACGAGCCTCATCTATTAATATACTGTCTATTTCATCAACAATAGCATAATGTAATCCTCTTTGAACTAATTGATTTTTATATATAACCATATTATCTCTTAAGTAGTCAAAACCGAATTCATTATTTGTTCCATATGTTACATCACAATTATATGCTTTTTGCTTTTCAGCAGGATTCATCCCTGCAATAACAAGTCCAACTGTTAAACCTAAAAATTTATATACCTTACCCATCCATTCACTATCTCTTTTAGCTAGGTAATCATTTACTGTAATAACATGAACACCTTTTCCTGTTAGAGCATTTAGATATACAGGAAGTGTTGCAACTAAAGTTTTTCCTTCACCTGTTTTCATTTCTGCAATTCTACCTTGATGTAAAATAATTCCTCCTATTAATTGTACATCAAAATGTCTCATACCTAAAACTCTTTTAGAAGCTTCTCTAACTACTGCAAAAGCTTCTGGTAATATATCATCTAAAGTTTTACCACTTTCTAATTCTTTCTTAAAATAATCTGTTTTAGCCCTTAGTTCTGAATCTTTTAATTTGCTAATTTCTTCTTCTAAGCCATTTATTTTATCAACAATTGGCTTTACTCTTTTAACTTCTCTTTCGCTATATGTCTTAAATAATTTCATTTGTTTATATGCCTCCCAATATAATATAAATTTACTATTGTAATATATCATTAAATAATCTATTATGCAATAGAAAATATTGTTTTTTTTGAAATATTTTGTTACTCATTAAAGAATAATTTTTAAGTTTTTGAATATATTTATAAAAAAGTGAAAGTTGGTGCATATATGCATATATATAATATTAAAATAAATGGCTCAAAAACATTTAAAATTATTGCAACTATAATTTCTATAGCTGTAATTTGTTTATTTATATATTCAATTTTTTTAGTTTATAATTTATCAAATTCCGAAAAAAATGGTTCAACAGATGGTTTATCTAACGCAGCTATTAGTGAAGAAAATTATACAAATATACTAAAAAGTGTTCATGAAAATTTAGATGATTACATAGGTCAAAAAATAACTTTTACTGGATATGTTTATAGAGTTTATGACTTTGATGAAAATAATTTTGTACTTGCAAGAGATATGATTATTAGTTCAGATATGCAAACCGTTGTAGTAGGCTTTTTATGTGAAAGTAATAAAGCTAAGAACTTTTCTGATGGAACATGGGTAACGGTTGAAGGAGAAATTACAAAAGGCGAATATCATGGAGAACTTCCAATTATAAAAGTTAAAAATATTGAAGAATGCAAAAATCCAGATAAGAAAAATGTTTATCCTCCAGATGAAACATATATAGAAACAAATAATATATAAAAGGTTTACTTTTTTATAGTAAACCCTTTTTTATTCTTCGTCTAAAATTGTTTTAAAGATTCCGTTATCTATTAATGTAGAATATATATTTTTTAGAATTATTAATACAATTGGTCCTATTAATAATCCTAATACACCAATAAATTTATAACCTGTATACATTGCAATTAATGTAAATATTGGATGTATGCCTATTTTTTCACCTACAATTTTTGGTTCTATAAATTGACGTGTTCCTGTCATAATTAGCCATAAAACTATAAGACATATTCCAAGTGTAAAATCTCCCTGTATTGCTGCAATAATAGCCCATGGAACCATTACTGTTCCGGAACCTAATATAGGTAGTGCATCTACAAAGGCTATTCCTAATGCTACCATTAAAGGAAATTGAACATTTAATCCAGTCAAATTAAATATAGAAAGTCCTATTAAACAAATTACGAAAGATATTAAAATTAAAGTTGCTTGAGCTTTTAAATAATTTCCTAAAGTTTTTATTAATTCTCTTAAATGAACTCCAATTCTTTTAACCCATTGTTTTGGTAAATGATGTTCCATTTGGTCTATTATATATATTTTATCTGTGCATATAAAATATAATGATAATATTGTAATAATTGTGTATATAGCAACTTTAGGAACAGATGTTATCATTCCCATTAATCCTGTTACACCATTTTTTATCCAATTTCCTGCTACATTTAAAAATTCATATGCAGAACTTTGAAGTGTTTGCATAACATCGTCAGATATATTAAATTTTTCAAAGTCTATATCATTTAATATTTGTTGTACTAATACGTATCCTTTATCTAAATATTCATTAAAACTATGTAGTAAACTACTTGCTTCAGAAATTAAAGTTGTTATTCCCCATACCAATAAACCAACAATTATTGTTAAAGAAATAATAAATACAATGATAGAGCTAACTTTTCTAGATAATTTTATTTTTTTCATTATTCCTCTAATTAAAGGTTCTATAATTAAAGAAATAATAAAAGCAATTAAAAAAGGCATATAAAATATTGCAAGTTTAAAAGCTAAAAAAACCAATAAGGCTGAAACAGCAAGAAATGCAACTCTTTTTAATACCTTTGTCCAGTAATTCATATCTATTACCATTAGTTTCCTCCTTTTCATTTGTATGATTATACAATATTGTATCAATAATATCAAGAATATACTGTATATATTTTTAATATGAAATTTAAAATAAAATATGTATAAGGGTCGATTTAGGCATCGACCCCTACTTCCTTTTTTATTTACAATGTTTTTCATTTTGTGAATTACAATTACATATATTTTCTGCTGTTTTTCCTACTTCCTGTTGACTTATTTCATTATTATTTGCTAAATCTCCAAATGTTATAACACCTATTATTTTATTGTTTTCGTCTATAACTGGAAGTCTTTTTATTTGCTCTTTACACATTTTTTCTTCTGCTTCAGATATATCTTGTTCTGGTTTACAACAACATACGTTAGTTGACATTATTTCACTTAATTTTGTTTGTTTTGGGTCTTTTCCACAAGCAATACATCTTAATACAATATCTCTATCTGTAACTAATCCTACAACATTATTTTCTTCGTCACATATTGGCATAAAACCAATCTTGTATTCGTTCATATTTTTTGAACAATCACATACAGTGTTTTCTGGAGTACATACGCAAATATCTCCACACATACAATCTCTTACTTTCATTTAAATTACCTGCCTTTTATTAAATTTTAATATTTTTATTATTTCCATTTTTTTAGAAAAAATACAAATTTTATAATACTAAAAGAAAAACAAAAGAGACTACAATTAATGTAGTCTCTGTAGTAAAGAACTTTCTTTTTTAGTATGCACTATATGTGACTTACTTTTTGTAAGAAATTTATTTTTTTATGTTTGAAACCTACAAACTAATACGGTCTAATTGGTGGGCGTGGCATTCCTCCCATTGGTGGGCGTGGTGGCCTTGGTGGCATTGGCCCTACTGGTGGACGTGGTGGTCTTATATTGTTTCCAGGTCTTAATAATTCGTTAAGTAATAAAATTTTAATTAAATCTCTTAACATAAAATTATTTGGTCTTTGCCTATCTTCTCTATTTTCTTGTTTAGCATTTGGATTTATAACATCACCATTTTTTAATGGTTTACTATTTTCTACAGAACGATTTTCATTTGTTTCAATGCTCATATATATTTTCATAGTCATTTCTTCTACTAATTCTTTTGTAATTGTTTGATTTGCATACATTTGGCATGTATTTCTTACCATAGGCATTACAATTGAATAAATTTCAGGATAGCATTCTTCTAATTCATTCGTATTTGAAAAATTATTATTTTGATATAAGTTTGTATATGTATCTGTATAATAATCCTGTGCTATTGTATCTGCTCTATTATATGGGTAACCTAAAACTTCTCTCATATATTCGTCATAACTATTGTACATAAAAACCTCCTTAATCATAAAATATCTATTTATATTTTATGCAGAGTTTTTTTTAATTGTTACAATTTTTATTAAAATATATTAAATTTTAATAAAACTATCAACATATACTATATTTATTAAATTATAACTCATTAACTATTTTTTTAAATTGTTCTCCTCTATCTGCAAAGTTTTTGAACATATCAAAACTTGCACTTGCAGGTGAAAATAGTACTACTTGACCTGGAGTTGCTATTTTCTTTGCTGTTTCGACTGTTTGTTTTAAATTTTCACATAAATATATTGGCATCTCTTTTCCTTGTTTTTCTAACTCTTTTTTAACTGCATTGAATATTTTTGTAGATGTATCTCCTAATAAAATTAATCCTTTTACTTTTTTTACTATAGGTTCTGCAATTGGCGTATAATCTAAATTTTTATCATATCCTCCTGCAATTAATATTATATCTTCTTCATATGAGTTTAAACCAGCAATTGTTCTTGTAGGACTAGAGCTTACAGAATCATTGTACCATTTTACACCATTTATTTCTCTTACAAGTTCTAATCTATGTTCTACACCGTTAAATTCACATACAGTTTTTACTGCTTTTTTTGTATCTACTAAAGTTTTTGTTGCTGCAAGTGCTGCACATATATTTTCGTAATTATGCATTCCTCGTAAATTTACATCTTTAGTATTTAAAATATGTTTTCTTAAATTGTCTTTACATTCTTTAATTATTCCTTCATCTACTATCCAACCATCTTCTATTTTATTTTTACTACTAAAATAAATAACTTTTCCATTGGCTTCTACACCACATTTATTTGTAACTTCATTATCATAATTTAAAATTAAAATTCCATTTTCATTTTGATATTTAAAAATATTTTTTTTAGCTTCTATATATTCTTCTAAAGAACTATGTATATTTAAATGATTTGGTGTTATATTAGTTATAACTGCAATATCTGGACTTATATTCATTTCCATTAATTGAAAACTGCTTAATTCTAAAACTACTATATCTTCCGGAGTTATTTCATTAAGTTTAGTAAATAGTGGCGTTCCTATATTTCCACCAACAAAGCATTTATAGCCATTTTCACTAATTATCTTTGAAATTATAGTAGTAGTTGTTGTTTTTCCGTCACTTCCAGTTATTCCTATTATTTTGCAAGGGCACATTTTCATTAAACATTCTACTTCTGTTGTAACTAATGCACCTTTTTCTTCTTCAAACTTTAATTCTGGCTTTGTTGGTAAACAACTTGGAGAACGAAATATAATATCAAAACCTTGTAAATAATTTAATGAATCTTCTCCAAAATAACTTTCAAATCCATTTTTTCCCAATTTTTGAATAATTTTTTCAGGAATTTCTATCTTTTCTCTGCTATCAAATGCAGTAACTTTTGCTCCTTTTTCGTACATGTAGTCTATTAAAGGAATATTACTTACTCCTAAACCTACAATTGCTACTTTTTTTCCTTTTAAATATCTTTCGAATTCAATTAATTTTTCATTCACAAAATTCATTTTTTTCTCCTATTAAATATTTTTTTACATTATATATCAAAAAAAACAAAATGACAATTATAATGCATATTTTATTATATTTAGTAGATAATAATAATGTGTAAAACGAATTTACATTTTTATTTTTTTGTTTAAGGCATTTGTTTTATCAGAATGGAGGTGCATTTTAATGTCAAAGAATAGCAAAAAACAAAACAAAAACAATAATAGAAATAACGAAAATAATAATAATCAAAATCAAAACAATAATGATAACCAAAATAACAATAGATAATTATAATAACCCCATTGTAGCAAATGTACTACAATGGGGTTATTTATTTTACAATCTTTTTAATTTAAGTTAACTCTGTATATATTATATATAATATTATTCTTCTATTTCTTCATTCTTTTCTTCATCTTCTTGAAGAGCTCTCATACTTAAATTTATTCTTCCTTGCTCATCTATTTCTATTACTTTTACTTTTACTTCTTGTCCTATTTTTAGTACATCTTCTACTTTGTTTACTCTTTCTTTTGATATTTTTGAAATATGAAGTAAACCTTCTTTTCCTCCTCCAAGTTCTATAAATGCTCCAAAGTTCATTATTCTTGCAACTGTTCCTTCATATATTTGGCCTAATTCAATATCCTTTGCTATGTCTTCAACCATTTTTAATGCTTTTTTACCATTTTCGCTATCTTGTGTATAAATAAATACTTTTCCATCTTCTTCTATATCTATTTTTACACCTGTTTCGTCTATTATTTTGTTTATCATTTTTCCACTTGGTCCAATTACATCTTTTATTTTATCTACTGCAATTGTTGTATTAAAGATTTTTGGTGCATATTTTGAAATTTCTTCTCTAGGTTTTGCAATTTGTTTTAGCATTACTTCATCTAAAATATATTGTCTTGCTTTTCTTGTTCTTGCAAATGCTTCTTCTATTATTTTATAAGATAATCCATCTACCTTTATATCTACTTGTATTGCTGTAATTCCTTTTTCTGTTCCACCTACTTTAAAATCCATATCTCCGAAAAAATCTTCTATTCCTTGTATATCTGTAAGCATTACATAGTTATCTGAACCATTTGGGTCTGTAACTAATCCTGTAGAAATACCTGCAACTGGTCTTTTTATTGGAACACCTGCTGCCATTAGAGCTAATGTACTTCCACATATACTTGCTTGTGATGTAGAGCCATTTGAAGATAATACTTCTGAAACAACTCTTATTGAATATGGAAATTCTTCTACAGATGGTAAAACTGGAACTAATGCCTTTTCTGCTAATGCTCCATGTCCTACTTCTCTTCTTCCTGGTCCTCTAGAAGGTCTTGCTTCTCCTACACTATAAGATGGGAAGTTGTATTGGTGCATATATCTTTTTCCTGTTTCTTCATCTATTCCATCTAATATTTGTTCTTCACTTGCCATTCCAAGTGTCGCAATAGAAAGTACTTGAGTTTGTCCTCTTGTGAATAATGCACTACCATGAACTCTTGGTATTAAGTCTACTTCACAAGAAAGCGGTCTTATTTCATCTATTGCTCTTCCATCTGGTCTTTTATGTTCATTATAAATCATTTCTCTTACACATTTTTTTTCTAAGTCATGTATGCTTGTTGCTATGTCTGCCATTTTTTCTTCTGCAAATTCTTCTCCGTATTTATCTGTAAAATATTTAGTTATATCTTCTGTTATTTTTTCTATATTTTCATCTCTTACTTCTTTATCAACAGCTTGTACATCTTCGTACATTCTAGATTTAAAGTTTTCTTCAATTTCGTTGTATATTTCTTTATCTACTGCAAATGATTTATATTCAAATTTAGGTTTTCCTATTTCTTCTTTCATTTTTGATATAAATTCACATATTTTTTTAATTTCTACATGTGCTTCTTTTATTGCTTCTAACATTATATCATCTGGTATTTCATCTGCTCCTGCTTCTATCATTGCAATTTTATCTAATGTTCCTGCAACTGTAAGTTTTAGTCTACTTTTTTCTCTTTGTTCTAGTGTTGGATTTATAACTATTTTATCATCTACATATCCTACATTTACTGCAGCTGTAGGTCCACCAAATGGTATATCTGAAATTGAAAGTGCTGCAGAAGCTCCTATCATAGCACATACTTCTGGTGAGTTATCAGGTTCAACAGATAGTACTGTTGCAACAACACACACATCATTTCTAAAATCTTTTGGAAATAGTGGACGAAGCGGTCTATCTATTGCTCTTGATGTTAATATTGCTTTGTCACTTGGTTTTCCTTCTCTTTTTGTAAAGCTTCCTGGTATTTTTCCTACTGAATATAATTTTTCTTCAAAATCTACTGAAAGTGGAAAAAAGTCTATTCCATCTCTTGGTTCTTTAGAAGCTGTTACATTTACCATAACTGTTGTTTCTCCATATTTTACTGTAACACTACCATTTGCAAGTTCAGCAAATTTTCCTGTTTCTATTGTTAAATTTCTTCCTGCTAATTCCATTGAATATGTCTTAAACATAATTTTTCCTCCTAATTTTTAAATATTACACACCTTATTTTATAATATTTATTATTAGATGTAACCTCTATAATATGCTCATTTTAAGCACATTGTACAAGCTACTCTCTTAATAATAAATATTAATTTTTTTAAATTACAATTTTAATACTTTATAATAATTTAAAACAAGGACGTTTTGATATAAAACGTCCTAATGTATAAAATTATTTTCTTAATCCTAATTTTTCTATAATGTCTCTATATCTTTGAACATCCTTTTTAGATAGGTAGTTTAGTAAATTTCTTCTTTTTCCTACCATTTTTAAAAGTCCTCTTCTAGAGTGATTATCTTTTTTGTGAACTTTTAAATGCTCTGTTAATTCATTAATTCTTTCTGTAAGAATTGCAACTTGAACTTCTGGTGAACCAGTGTCTTTTTCATCTCTTTTATAAGTATTAATGATTTCTGTTTTTCTTTCCTTTGTCATTTGATAGCACCTCCTAAATTTCTATTATTTTCCTTAAACTGAGCCTAAGATAGGTGTGTTATTCCTTAAGCCAAGAAAAAGGTATGCTTTATATAAAAGCATACCCATTTTACTATATATTTTCTAAAAAATCAAGTACTTTAAAAATATTTTTGTTTGTTATTTTGAATTAATTTTCTAGTTCTTACTCTTCATATTTTACAAATGAGCCTGATTTAATTGAACCTATAGTTACTGTTCCTTTTCCGCCATTACCTCCGTAAAGTTCCGGCGTGTTCCTCCTGAACCACCATCTACATTTATATCGCTTCCTTCTCCAGCTTTAAATTCGCTATCATAGAAAATATTTATAGAACCTCCTCCAGAGGCACCTCCATTAGGGTAATTGTATGCATAACTACCACTATTATCATCACCAACTCCTCCATTACTTCCTTTAGCATAAATATTTTTATTATTTTCTATCTTATTTGCTTTTATTATTAATAGTCCTCCTGTTCCGTTTTGTCCATTGTTTCCATTTCCTCCTGCAGGATTACCAGCTCCACTGCCTATATCCCATCTTCCAGCATATCCTCCAGGTCCTCCAATGTCAGATCCCTCTCCTCCTGGCCTTTTTCCACTAGTATTTGTTTGCTTACTAGCGCCACTTCCAGTTCCTCCTGAATATGAAGATCCATTTCCTCCTCTTTTTGAAGGGCATCCTCCTCCGGATTGCTCCACCAGAGCCTCCACCTCCTGTTTTTCTACCTTCTAATCCATCGGCTCCATTTGTTCCTTTTGTTCCACGGTCGCTTGAACTAACTCCTGCACCACCATCGGCTCCTGTTGCAGGAACAGATTCATAATTACCACTATTATCTTCATTCTCCCATAAATATACTTCTTGTCCTTCTGCATATGCTCCTCTTGCTGTCATATCTATCGTTCCATTATTTATTAAATCGCCTGTACAATATATTAAAAATCCTTTTGGTCCACCATAACCATCTGCACTTTTACAAGTTGTTAATGTTACATTTTCATTTATTGTAAGATTTCCTTTAACTTTTAATATTACCATATGTTTTGCTTTATTTTCTGTTCTTTGAACATCTTTAGAAGCATCTCCAAACATATAAATAGAATCGCTTAATGTTGCACCGTGTGCATTTGTTGTTCCATCTAAAACTAAATCTCCATCATTTATTATAAAATCTGTTTCATAAACTTCATTATTTATTTTTATTGTTGGGTTTCCTTCTTCTGTTATTGTTTCAGCATATCCCAATAAACTTTTATTTTTTACATTATCTTTTTTCCAAACAGCATATAATGTAGTATCTTTATTTTTATTGTATGTATCTTCTGTTATATAACTAGCACTATTTGCATCTTTTTCTTCATTCCACCCATAGAAAATATATCCTTCTCTATCTGGAGCTTTTTTTTCTATAATTATTGGATCATCAATTAAATTTTCAATTTTATCTGGCTCTCCTGTCCCTTCATTAGCATCGTATGAAATACTATACGCAGTTTCTTTTTCTACAACATCTTCTGTAGTTGTTGTTACTTTAAATATTTTTCTTAAATCATCATTTTTAAAATTATAATCTAATCCTACTTCCTGTTTTCCTGCATCTCCAGCTTTTATTACCATAGCTTCTTTTCCTTGCTCTTCTGGATATTCTATAGTTTTTATTTTTTTATTTTCGTCGTTTGATGTAAATGTTATTAAACAGTCCTTAGAATCAGTGTTTTCCTGTTTTATTTCTATATGCATTGTTATTAATTCTGTTTCCAATTCCTGTTTTTTTGCTAAATTAAGTTTTTGTACAGGTTCTTTTTTAAAAAACACTACACATACAATTGCAATTAATACTAATGCTACTATTGCAACTAAAATTGATATTTTTTGCTTCTTACTTAAATTTTTAATAGCTTTCATTTGTTTTTCTCCTAATTTATTTTGATTTTTAATTTTACTCTGTATACTTTTCAAATGTTCCTGTTTCAATTGAGCCTATGGTTACTGTTCCATTTCCGCCTTTTCCACCATTTCCGGAAACAGGACCATTTGCAGTTATTTCTTTATTACTACTTAAAGAAGATAAATAGAATATGTTAACAGATCCTCCTCCAGAAGATCCTCCAGCTGCATCAGCTGACCCACCGTAAGCATCCGTCTGCATTAATTAATCCACTATTATTTAAGCTGTCACAAACTATTATTAGCAATCCTCCTGTTCCATTAGTTCCAGGATTAGAACCACTTGATGTTCCTGCAGGATTACCAGCTCCTCCTCCAAGCTTTGAGTACGACACTGAACTTCCTTTTTTCATCACAGATCCTCCTGAGCCACCATTTTCACCGGCATTATCTCCCCATCTATCTCCCATACTATTAGAATAACCAGCTCCACCTCCAGAGCCTCCTGAATATGATGTACCAGAAGAACCTGCTCCTGAATATGCATCGTATGATCCTCTATAATAACCGGATCCTCCTCCTCCTGTAGCTCTTGTTGCAATTTCTAATCCATCTTGTCCATCATTTTTTCCATATGAGTTGCATCTTTCTCCTCTTGCTCCACCTTCTTTAGGAACTGATTCGTAGCTTCCATCTGTATTTTTCCATAAAAATACATCTTGTCCTTCTGCATATGCTCCTCTTGCTGTCATACTTATTGTTCCATTATTTGTTAATGTTCCTGTGCAATATATAAATAATCCTTTTGGTCCTCCATATCCATTTACATTTTTGCATGCAGTTAATATTACATCACTTTTTATTGTTAAATCTCCATTAACTTTTAATATTACCATATTTTTTGCCATATCTGTACTTGATGTTGCACAATCTGTTTCTTCATTTCCAAATTCATATGTGTTATCAGATAATGTCGCTCCGTCTACCTCTGTAGTACCATCTAATACTAAATTTCCATTTTTTACTATTACATCTGCCGAATAAACTGTTCCATTTACATTTATCTCTTGTATTCCACTATTTTCTATTTTTGATATTGCGCCAATTAAACTTTCATTATTCTTTATTGTTTCTTCAATAGCTATGTTTAATCTTTGATTTGTTATTACCAATTGCTTATTTACAGTAAATATGTATCCCCTAAACGTTATTAGTGCAGATTCAGGATTTTCTACATGTATTATTTCTGTTGATGCTTGCCTACTTTTGTATTCTATTTTTTCTACATCTTTTTTCCCATTTAATCTGTCTAAATCAGTTATTACAGTGTTTCTTTTTTCTTCAGTATTTACCTGTGTTTTTATATCTAATAA
>CANRKA010000036.1 GCA_947631025.1 uncultured Clostridia bacterium
TTTCTTTCTTTTATTTTATAAACTGTTTTTGCTATTATATTAATGATTATAATTCCGATAATTGCTCCAACTGTATCTATTAATACATCTGTGAATTTACAATGTCTACCGTCTACAAATTTCTGGTGAAGTTCATCAGAACAAGCATAAAGAAATGATATAAGTATTGATATTACAGAAAGTTGCCAATTATGTATTTCAAATGCTCTTAAACATACAAATATTAATATTCCTAATATGCAAAATTCACTTGCATGCACACATTTTCTTAAAAAAGTATTTAAATTTTCTAATGTTCTTATTTTCAACTTATAGTGTGTTGCTTTATTCAATGTTTTACTTATAAACTTTTTGCTTTTTCCATTAGATTTTGTTCCTGTCATATTAGAGAAAACAAATATAACTACACACCATATAATCACTAAGATAATTAATACTATTCTTAATAACATATTTATCACCTTTTGTTTTTTACTTTATTTCTATGTTTTTTTTCTTCCTTATCCTATGAAAAATTTCAAATATTAAATTAATATTAATATTTTTTCATTTTTTCTCCATTTATTAAGATTTTAGTAATTCTCCTAAAGGTTTGTGTTCTTCTATTCTTATGATGGCTGCCGCAAAAAGTGGAGCAATTGTTAATATTTTTATTTTTTCTATTTGCTTTTCTTTTGGTATTGGTACAGTATTTGTTACAACAAGTTCTTCTATCTTTGAATTTTTTATTCTTTCAATAGCTGGACCTGATAAAATTCCATGTGTGCATCCTGCAAAAATATTTTTTGTACCAAATTTATCTAATATTGATGCTGTTTCTATTATTGAACCTGCGGTGTCTATTTCATCATCAAAAATAATGGCATTTTTATCTTTGACATCTCCTATAACCGTTGTGGCTATTGCTCTATCATCATTGCCATCTCGCCTTTTATCAATTAATGCAATTGGACAATTAAAATATTTTGAATATTTATAGGCTTTCTTTGAACTTCCTGCATCTGTAGCAACAATTACCATATTGTCTAAATTCTTTTTTTTAAAATAATTTTGTAATAAATTTTGTGCAGAAAGTCTATCACAATTAATATTAAAATATGCCTGAATTGCAGGATTGTGCAAATCACAAGTTATTACTCTATTTGCACCTGAAGCCTCAATTAATTGAGCAAATAGTTTAGCCGTAACTGGTACTCTAGGTTGGTCTTTTTTATCAGATCTTGAATATATATAATATGGTAAAATTACATTAATTTTTTCTGCTGAAGCTCTTTTTAATGCATCTATTGTAATTAACAGTTCCATAATTCTTTCGTTAACTGGAGGCTTAGTTGTTTGTACAACATAAACATTTTTACCTCTTACTGTTTCTAAAACTTGTACAAAATTATTATCATTTGAAAATTTTTGATAATGAATTTTCCCTATTTCTATTTGTAAATTATCACAAATTTCTTGAGTGAATTCTTCAGCAGTTGGACAAGCAAAAATTTTAATATTTTCCATCTTCAATCTCCTCTTTCATTAATATATTGTTAAAGTTATCACTTTTTGATTTGGCTTTCAATTCTATTACTTTGCCTAAAATAATTCCAGTTACGATAAAATAAATACTGTAGCATTGAACATCATATAAGGGATTTCCTGTCAAGCAATACAAGAAGAAAAATATTTGATAACCAAAGCAAAAATTATAAATAAATCCCAAATTCATACTAAATATTTTCTTAGTTTGTATAAAAATATAACTCATACATCCTATAATAAATGTAAAACCTACCAGACCAACTTCACACAGTAATTGTAAAAATACATTATGGGCATCAATGTATTTAAAATTATAGAAATTAGTCCCATTATATAAAAACAAATTATAATAATAGCTAAAGTAACCCCATCCATTGCCTACTAAAAGATGTTCGTTCCACTTATCTATGCAAATTTCATAAAGTTCAGATCTTCCATTTAAAATATCTGAGTCTGAGAATCTATCTACAACTTTTAATAAATCTGGTATAAAAGAAGATGCTATCGTTAAGCCTATAACAATTATTATTATCCCTGTTGTTAATTTTACAAATTTTTTAGAAGCTTTTACTTTTTTATTAAATATGTATATAGACAAACAACTTACTATTGAAAATAGTAAATGGGCTCTTTTTGCAGTTAAAAGCACCGCTATAAATGATAGTATTGTTAATAATATATCCTTTTTTTTGTGTTTATCTATATATTTAGAGAAAAAGAAAATACATGCAATAGCTAAATATATCCCATTTGTACTATAATGTGATGTTAGACCTGCATTATACCCACTTTCTGCTTGATTATATAATGTATATATATCAGCTTCTGTTCCATTTAATGTTATCCATGGTATAATGTTATCTACATAAAAAGTATGAAATATTTGTACAAAAAAGGTTGCTATAATATGTTCTAAAAGAAAAATTATTAAAACCTTTTTAAATGATTCTACAATTAATTTATTATTATAGGTAAGTATAAAAAGTAATATCAAATATAATATGTATATAATACACAAAAATTCTCTTGCTTCTTTTAAATAAAAATTGTTTACAAAAATTATAAGCAAAAAAATTATTAAAAAAGCAAAGATTATGAGTTGATATTTCTTTATCTTAGACAAATCATTCATAAAAAAAAGTAAAAATGTTGGTATTACTAAACTTCCTAACAAAATCATACTATTAATATATATTTTAGAAGATATTGTACAATTAAACGGATATAATAGTATAAAGAACCAGCATATACTAATAATCAATTTTTTTATATTTATTTTCTTCATTTGTTTAACTCCTTATAATACTATAAAATTTAAATCTATAAAGCAATTTTTTTATATTATATTTTAATCCTTTAGGTCCATATTCTTTTACAACATATTCAAATCCATATTTTTGATAATCATCATAAAATTCGTCATAATTTTTCGGTTTATCTGCTGGATTACTTAATGCAGGTTGTAAGCATTCCTCTTTTTCTTTTTCCATTATAATAAAAGTATCTCTCAATTGTTCTAATAATTTATCTCCTTTAGTTGAGTTAATAATCACTAAAGAAACTCCATTTCCGTCATTAAATTTTCCTAAATTAGTTTTAAATGTATGAAAATCTCCAATAGTTATATCTGACAATCTATTTAGATTAGAAAAAGGACATTTAAAACATCCTGTTCCCATAAAATAGTCAAATAACTGATAGTATTTATTAAACAAATCCATTTCTTCTATTACTTTTCCATTATCTAATTCTAATTTTAAAGTATGTGTACTTATAACTTTATTAGATATGTTTTCTTTTTTTATATTTTTCTCATATTTTTTAGGGTTTTTGTACCTCATATTAATATTTCTTATTTTTGATTTATATTTGTTTTCAATATATCTTTTATAATCATTAAAATATCTAATTTGTGGAGCACCATGGCAAACAATATCAACTAAATATAAATTTTCGTTATGTAGTTCTTTTGTGATGGTCTTTAATGCATTAATCTGGCAAGGAGTTCCACTAAATAAAACTTTCTTATTATTTTTTAAATCTTTCAATACATTCTCATAAGATTTTCCTATATTACTTTGAACATATTTTGAACCAAAAAATTTATACAGTTCTTCTTTTTTTGTAGCTCTATAATGAATAACATCATTGTTATCATCATATATAGCTCCATATACAACTCCACCATCTTTAATAATCAAATTAGCCAGTTCATAAAAAACTCCTCCACTAGAAGATTGCACTCTTATTTCATTTTTTTTATTTTTTATTGCATAAAATTTTTGTATCATCTATTTTACCTCTTTTTTTATTTTATCTAAAATAATATTAATAATATGCGAAATAGAATTTTTATTAATTAAGTAAGAATATATTAATACTATAATTATACTTACTAGGTTTAACGCTATATTATTGATATAATAAAAAATTATTATTGCAATAGTAATAATTGAAGCAGAAATTAACACCTTTTTGTCAAATTCTATTTTAAAATATTTTTTCTCTATATCTTTATATCTATATATAACCATTACAAAGTATGCGACTAATGTCGATATAGTTGCAGCATATAATCCTATGTATTTAATTAACAACAGATGTATTATTATATTAATTAGTGCAGCCGTAACAGCTGTACTAGATACTGCCTTAGTATCTTTTTTGCCATAATAAACAGCTGTTTCTAGTGCTATTAAAATATTGAAAAATGAACCTAATATAATAATAGGAACTTGATAATATCCATAAGAATAATTACTATCAATCATTATTGGATAAACAAACGGCATTGCTACCATTATTAGTAAACCAACAGCTAAGAAAAATCTCATCACTATATTTAATGTTCGATTATGGAAGTCTACAAAATCGTTATCATTAATATGTGCAGAAATTGATTCCACCCAACTTAATTGGAAAAAATTATAAACTGTTATATAAATACCTGAAAACTTATGTGCTGCGGCGAGAATTCCATTCATTGAAAGCCCTAAAAAAATCGAAACAATAATACGATCAGACGCATTAAGTACCCACCAAGAAATAGAGTTAGGTATTAAAGGAATAGAATATCTCCATAATTCTTTTAATAAATTTTTATCATAATATTTAATTTTTATTGATTTTGTTAGTTTTAACTTAAATATTATATATATAATGCAGAAAATCTGTCCACATGCCGTTCCAAATAGCATTCCATAAGCACCTAATCTTAGTTGTAATAAGAATAATAAATTAAATAGAATAGTTGTAGTAGCACTTGCTACACTACTTATAGAATAAGTTTTATTATCTCCTATTCCTCTCGCTATTTGTTGTAATAATGATGCAAATATATATACAAATAAATTTAAAATTAAAAGCCATTTATAACTATTTTGTATAAATGTTGATATAAATAAAAATACTATAAAACAAATAATACATTGTATTACTACTGTAAAACATCCTGTAGATATTATTTTTGATTTCTTATTTTCATTATTTCTTGCATCTATCAAATACCTAAATACTGCTTGTTCAATTTGAAAAGTTACGATAGGTAATAACAACATTACCAATGTATTAAGTAAATCAACAATTCCATATTCTTCAGTACTAAGTGTAGCAGTATATAATGGAAGTAGAAGAAAAGTTACAAATTTTGTACATAAACTTCCTATAGTTAAAATAATAGTATTTTTAAATAGTTTTTTTTCTCTGTTCATTAACCTTCGTCCTTTAGCCTATATAATATTATCTTTCAATCTTTTTAAAGATTCTAATCTTTCTTCTTTTAAAACTTCATTAGCATAAGTAAAGTTTATTTTAGATTTATTATTTTTTCTTATAAAATCGTCATAGCTTTTTATAATTCTAGTATTTAATTTTAAATTATTAAGTAAATCCGTAATTCTTGAAGATACTCCTTTAGGTGGAGCTACCCAAAAATTTTTATTATATATTATAGAAAAAACTATGGCATGAAATGAAGAAGTAACGATACATTCTGCATCTCGTATTA
Organism: uncultured Clostridia bacterium; assembly: GCA_947631025.1. Classification (GTDB taxonomy): domain Bacteria; phylum Bacillota; class Clostridia; order TANB77; family CAG-508; genus Merdicola. The sequence continues at coordinate 5,534 of CANRKA010000036.1, forward strand.
GTTGTATAAAATCTAATGGGTTTGTGTTACATTTATTAATTTCCTTTTTACCAAATAATTTTCTTTTAGAAATATTTATAACTTTGTAATTATATTTTTTTGCTATATTAGAAGCAACTTTAATTACAATATCATTTGGCATATATACCAAAATATATTTTTCATTGTATTTTTTTTCTTTAGAAATATATTTATCCCATTCAATTCTAGTCATTAATAATGTAGGATCTAATACAACATCTATCTTTTTATTAATCAATTTAGTTAGTGTAGTTTTTCCTGTTTCTTCTCTAACTGAAAGATAATCAAACTTTTCAAGTAATTCTCTCACTTGTTTTTTATTTTCTTTTCTAATATCTGTTTTTCCTATACTAGCTGCGTAGGAAATTCGTTTTACATTTTTACCAAAATTCAAATAATATATATCATCTATTCCGTTAGTTATATTTTCATTCCATATCTGATCACTTCCCGCAATCAAAACAGTATCATGTAAATTTAGTTTCTTTATTTCTTCATAATTCATTAATTCAGTTAAGTTAAGATTTTTATCTATGAATTCTTTGAAATTTTTATTCCTTGTATAAATCCTTTTGAAATAGATTATATTTGATAAAAAAGATTTTATACATTTAGGAAATTTTTTACTTGGTATATAAAAGTTTTTATATATTTTTGCTATTATATTATTATTGTAATTTAATACCGAAACACTTATATCTAAACTTTTTATCTTTTCCTGTAACGCAAAGCATTGTAAAATTGCTCCATAATTATAAGCATTTTGAAAAGTAACTATCATTGCTTCTTTCAAGATATGTGCTCCTTTCTTTTTTTTATTATTTCATAATAAATATCAATTACCTTTTGGCTTTGAATATTATTGTCAAAATTTTTCATTGCATATTCAAACCCATTACTAACTACTTTTTCTACATCTTTAGTATTTTCTATTGCAAATTTTATTTTATTTGCTAAGTCATAAGGGTTATTTAATTCATATAAATATCCATTTACTTCATTTTTTATAATATATTTTGTGCATCCTGCATTTGCACCTATAACTAGTTCGTTAGATAACATTGCTTCAGGAGTAACTCGTCCCATGCCTTCGTTTGAAGAACATATTAATGCTATATCATGTTTTTTTCTAAGTTCTCTTAAATCGGAAATAAATTCATTAAAAAAAACATTGTTTTCTAATCTATTTTCTTTACTATAATTAACTAATTCTGTATAATAATTTATATCGGCAATTTCTCCAATAAAAGTAAGTTTAATATCCTTAAAATCATACTCATTAACCAAAATATTTAAGGCTTGTATAGCATCCATCTGACCTTTTTGTGGATGATATGCACCTACCATAATAAGATTATCTTTATAATCTCCAAATCTTTTTAAATTCTTATATTCCTCTATGTTTAAACCATCAAAAAATGTATAATTTTTAGACATATTAATATGACTTTTAAATCTTTTTTCAATAAATTTTGATATACAAATTGTAGCATTACTTCTACTTAAACATAAATCTAATTGTTTATAATTAACCATTTTTACATTTAAACCATCTTCTATCAATTCTCTAATATGACATATATAAGGTATGCAAGCTTTATAAGCTGACTTCATTCCAATTAGAGATATTACACTGTTGTTATGTACAATATCTACATTTTCCTTTTTTAAAAATAAACATAACTTGAAAATTGTAATTTTATTAATAATCATTTTTATATAGGTTCTTATAGCATTTTTGCTAATAGTATCAGGTTTATATGAGAATATTTTATATGCTACATTTTTGTTTTTTAAAATTTCTTCTAATTCCTTATGTTTTTCGTTAAAAATAACAATAACATCTAGACCATTCTTTATATCATAATCTATTAAATCCAATAAAGACCTAGCTCCACCATTTAAATCTGTTGTTGCCATTACATAACATACTTTCAAAATTATGCTCCTTTCGATTAATTTTTTTTGTATATTTTATATATCCTTTTAAGTATTTTATAATATGGTAATTTTATTTTAATTACATTTTTCATAAACATTATCTTACAGTAAGAGCTCATAAAATCTAAGTAAAATTTTTTTGGATGAAAAATATAGTATGGTAGATTTTTATTATCTATCAATTTCTTTTTGTCTAAATTTAAAAAATCTATATTTTTAAATAATTTAATATTTTTCAAAGTAGGATTAATTATTAAATTTTTGTAATTTTCAAAGCAAGAATATTTATTTAAAAAGCTTTTATCTATTGTGCTATTTTTAATATCATTAATAAATTTTTTCGCTCCATTTTGAATTTGCCCTATATATAACAAATCATCATTATCTTTTTCTCCATACATAGGTTCAATCTTACCATTCTTCTCAATATAACCAATTGTAGATGCATCAGTTGATAAAAACATTGATTCGAATATCCCAATACTAAGAAGTATAGCCATATAATATTCAAAATTATCTTCCTTATTTATTAAAAATCCTTCTCTATTTAATTTTTTAAATTCTTCAAAAAATTTATTGTTATCTACTCCATAATAATATCCAAATAGTTTAGTATTACTATCTTGTATATATTTATTAAAATAAAATTGGATTGTCCCATACCAACCTATATCAACTAAAGCAATATTTCCATAAAATTCATTTTGCATTAAATATCTTTTTAGGTATTCATATTGTTTAGATGAAACTTGTTCTAAAGGTTCTTTTAATATATTAAATATTTCCGTTTTTTCATTTTCATTTAAATTCAATAATATTTTATCTTTATATGGATAGTTTAATTTTCCTAAACCTAAAACATGAAATAAGTTTTCAACGGTAGCCACTTTTATTAATAAAGGTAATACTTTTTGGTACAAGTCGTTAAAATCCTTTAAATTTCTTAAGCTAGCATGTATAACAGACTTTCTGGAAGCTTTAATATAAAATATAGGTATACGTTCTTTTTCATATATTTCTTTATATGTTTCCATTATTATTTTAGCATCTCGTGCTAAAAAATATATTTTATCTATTTTATCTTCTTTAATTTTTTTATGTATCCATGTAGTAAAACTATATAATATTGGTCCTAATACTTCATATCCAAACTTAGAGTATTCATCATCATTATGATCAACATTATTGTTTATGAAAGATGATAAAATGTTATACTCCATCGTTTTATTGTTGTTCGATTCAAAATCTGAATTTTTTACTTTTCGTTTTATAAGAACAGATTTTATATTCAATTTTTTAGGAGCTAAAAAATCTCCTAAAAAATTATCTCCTATATGTATTAGTTGACTATTTGAGATATGTTCTTCTTTAAGTATGTTTTTAAATATATTTCCACTTACTTTAGTATTTCGTTTATCACTTGATATATATAGTTTTTCATACTTATTATATCCATTGTGTTTTAATATATCTTCAACTGTTTTTTTATCTAAATACATATCAGATGTTATATATATTTTTTTATTTCTTTCAATTAGATAATTATATAATTTTAGCATTTCTTTATTAGCTGTACAGTAATCTTTTTCTAATTCTATCTCTATATTTATTAGTTCTTTCTTTTCTGCATCTGAGTATTCTAAGTAATCATATATTTCTTTTAATGTAACATCTTCAAATTGAGATTGTTTTCGAGCTGTATATTCTGCATTAATTCTTTTTTCTTTGAAGTTTGTTAAATCTTTTCCATATCTCTTTGGTATAAGTTCAAATATATCACTTGGATCTTTAACATTTCTTTTTATTAAAGTATCAAATATATCAAATGAGATATAATCAAAGTCTTTAAGTTCTTTATATAAGTCTTTATATTCTTTTGAAAATAACTTATAAATTATTTTTTTTATTATTGATTTCACTCTTTCCTCCATATTATTAAAGATGATCTTTTTTCTTTCTTAAAAAAATCACTATTTTGTCATAAGGCAATTTTATTCTTAACATTTTCTTTAAAAATGCTGTTTTCCATTTAGAATTAAGAAAATTGGTTTTTAATTTTCTTAAATTTAATGGTTCTACTAATTGATAAGTTTGTCCATTTTCATAAAATTCTAATTTTTCAAATTGCCTTATATCTTTCATTTTAGGATTTCCGGCAAACTTATTTAAATTTTCAATTATTGTTTCTTTTTTAAATTCAATTAAGTTATTTGATAAATTCATTTCTTTTATAAAGTCTAAAATTCCCTTTTGAAGATTTTTTATGATTTTTAAGCTGTTTTCGGTAAACTCACTTTCATCAAAAACTGGCTCAATTTCATTATCTTTTTCTTTGTAACCAATAACAGAGCCATAATCTGGCATCATAATTATTTCTAATATTCCTGAATAATTTAAAACATTTTGACAAGTATAATTGTTTTCGCTAAAAAGGTAACCTTTTTTATTTTTACTATCTGTAACTCCAAAATATAAACCGTGTATTTCTTTTGTGGATTTTATATTTTGAAGGTATAGCATTAATAAATTTTGCATAGTTCCTTTCCACCCAATATCTATTATTAGATTTTGTTTTTTTAGTATGTTTTCTAAATAACTAGAAAACAAATGACTATTGGCTTTTAAATCATTAATAATATTTTGCTTGTACTTATTATAAAATGTATCTAAACTAACATTCACTAAGTCATCTTCATTAATGTTTAACTCTATTAAATTATTTTTGTATTTATCAAAATTTAATCCTATTCTATAAAAAAAATCTTTTACAGTTTCATTTCTTTTTATGCTAATTTTATTAATCAAATCACTAAAAGAATGAGTTTTTAAAAGCTCACTTGCTACACCTGATAAGATACTTTTTCGTGATACAAAAAGCATCTTTGTTTTTATGTCTGCATACATTAAATTGAAACACTTTTTTATAAAACATCCTTCTCTCGAAACAAATAATAATTGTGTATCTTTTTTAAAATTTTCTTTTATCCATTTACAAAATTCGTAAAACAATGGTCCAAATAGTTCAAAACCAATATTGTAGTAATATTCAACTTTTTCTTTGTTTTCCTTCAATGTTTGCTTCTCCTTTATTGTCTTTTATATAGGAATTTAACATTTCATTAATTCCTTGTTCCATTGATATTTGAGGCAAATAATGTAATTGTTCTTTTGCCTTTTTTAAATCATATATTCTATCATGACTTAGTGCTTCAATATTTTTTGATGTTACAATAGGTTTCTTCTTTAATAAAATAAAAATTCTTTCTTCTAAAAACGCTATACTTTTAATAATAAATTTAGGTATTCTTATATTAAGCACTTTTTTATTTATTTTTTTGCTAATAATTTTTCCTATTTCTTTTGCTGAAATTGAGTTAGACCCAGAAACTATATATATTTCTCCTATTTTTCCGTATGTAATACAATTAATTAAGGCATTACAGAAATCTTTTACATGAATGTTTGATATTTTATTTTCTCCCATTCCAATTATTAAATTAATTCCATATTTGCATAATTTCATTTGTATTGAGCATATCTTATCATTAGCATCTATTCCATAAACTTTTGTTGGTCTTAATATCATAATTGGAAAGTTATTTTCTGTATATTCTTTTAGTAATAGTTTTTCTGTGTTATATTTTGAAACTTCGTAAGGCAAATATGGAGTACATTTTGAAAGTTCATTTATCGGTGCTTCCTTTACTATTCCCATTGCTGCTGTGCTACTTACATAAATAAATTTTTTGATATTATATTTTTTTGCTTCTTTAATAACATTTTTAGTTCCTTGTACATTAATTTCATTAAAAATTTCCATATTCTTTTTAGTAGGTAACTCATTACCTGATTTTGCTACAAGATGATATACTATATCTATGTTCTTACAACAATCAGTAAGGGTTTCTTTTCTTGTTACATCTCCTACTATATATTTTACTTTGTTTCCAAATAACTCTTTAGCCCTTTCTATATCTCTTACTAATAATGTTACATTATGATTTAATTCAATTAGCTTAGTAACAAAATATTTCCCTATAAAACCACTTCCACCTGTTACTAATATATTCATTTTGGTTTATCTCCTTTTATTTTAATAACGGTACTAAGACTGAATGTATAAATCCTAAGCTTGAATATCCTATGCATTTAGGTAAATGCAAGAAAAAACTAAAAAATCTATATTTCAAACTTCCCGTAGAAAACTCTTGAAAATCTTTTTTAAAATAATCTTGATTATTGTATATATTCAAAAATTCTTCCTTTTTTGGATGATTTGAATTACTAAACCATGGTCTAATCATTGTCATATTAGTTGTATAATGTATAATGCTAGGAGATTCTGTTGCTTTATTTATTTCATCTTCGTTATAATAATTATTAGGCCTTCTTAATCTTAAAATATCTTTGTATGTATAGACGAATTCCAACGTTCGTACATTAAAATTAAGGTCTAAAATTCCTATTTCATCTTTAAATAAGTAATTTAAAATATCTTGGTCTGCATAATTAATATGTTTATTATATTTATCTACAAAGTCATTAATTTCTTCAAATATTTTTCTTTTTCTCAATAAATCAATATTTATTAGTAATACTCCAGCATTAATGTAAGCACTATCTTTAGATAAGCCTATATTCTTTTTGTAATTACCACTAACACAATCTTTTACCCCACATATTGCATACTTTTCACTTTTTTTATTGTTATACAATCTTTCTAGGTTATCTCTTATTATTGTGTCGCAATCTATATAAAGTATTTTCTTTATTGTTTTTGGTAATATTTCTCCACAAAAAAGTCTAGAAAAAGCACTTCTAGGCCATCTATCAGAGTATAATTCTGATGTCATTTTTATATTTGGCAAATCGACTACTTTACAAGTTCTGCTATAATCATTCGCTATTTTACATAATAGTTTTTTATTTTCTTCACTTATATTTTCGCCTATTAAATAAACATTTATTTCTTTAGCCTTTGAATTTGTTTTAAATAATGAAATCATTGATATACCCATTAGCCATACATAATTGTTATCACAGGTGTATAAGATGTTCATATATATTTGCCTCCTAATTAAAAATTTTATTATTTTTTATCTCTATATAATTCATATCTTTTTCTGCTATTATAGGTTTTTCTCCATGTAATGGCCATTTAATATTTAAAGTTGTATCGTTCCATGGAATTCCTACCTCATCTTTAGGATTCCAATAGTTAGAAACTTTAAAAGAAATTTTTGCAGTATCGGATAAAACTAAAAAACCATGGGCAAATCCTTCTGGAAT
>CANRKA010000037.1 GCA_947631025.1 uncultured Clostridia bacterium
AAAAACAGCAGAAGAAATGGCAAATATTATAAAACAAATAGCAAGAGATAAATTTGAAGAAGGGGTAGCCACATATAAAATATTAATTCAAGGCAATTTAAGTTCAAGATATGAGCAAACAGTACCAGCAACTCAAATAGAAGGATATCAAGATTTAAGTATAGAGGATTTCTTTATACAAATTAAACAGATGCAAGAAGTAAGAGTAAATGATAAGTTAGATATAAAAGAAATGACAAAAACATATGATCCACTTACAGGAAATATAGAATTAGGAATGCAGAAAATATTTAGTGATGTTTGGACTGTTTATAATATATATGATGTTTTTCTATTAAAAAAACAAATAATAAACTTAGAAGATAGTGTACAATAAAAACTATTAATTAAAAAGCACAAGAACAAAATATATTTTGTTCTTGTGCTTTTTATATAGTTAGTATATAATAATAAAAAATAAAAGATAATTGGAGGTAGCAAAAGATGAAAATAGTTGAAGCTCTAAGAGAGAGAGAGAGAGAGAGAGAGAGAGCAGTAATTTAAAAAATGCAAAAGGAGTAACACTAATTGCGCTAGTAATTACAATAATTGTGCTTTTAATCCTAGCAGGAGTAGTTTTAAATACAGTTTTAGGAAATGACGGAATAATAGCAAAAGCACAGCTTGCAAAAGAGAAAACAAATAGTGCACAAAGAGAAGAAGAAGAAAATTTAAGAAATTTAGAAAATGAAATAGGAAGTTTAGGCATATCAAGGGAAGGCTCAACAGATTATGATATATTATGGGATTGGGAAACAACAGATGAAGAAGGAAATGTTACCCAGAATGTAACAAATTCAGGAACTATAACATTAAATAAAAGTATTGAAAATTATAAATTTCTAGTAGTTTTTGCAAAAGGTTTTCTTAATGGTAGTTGGAGCAATCAAGTAAGTAATGTAATTATACCTAAAGTAACTACAAATATTAGTGAATATTCTAATACATTATATCAATGGACTAATGCTGGATATACTATTTCTTATGGTTTTCCTACAACAAATACATTAGATATAGGATTGGGTTCTTGTCATTATTGGACTAATTGTACATTAACTCAAGTAGTAGGAATAAAATAGTTTGTTTATAATGAATTATTTGGTTAAATAGTAAGTAGATATTTTGAAATTTTTATACATTTAATAAAACATATATTTTTCGTTTGTAAATTTGAGTGAATTACAGAAAAATATATGTTTTATTTTAAGATAGTAATAAAATTTTATATCTGTCTATTTAAGTTCCCATTTGTATAATCTTTTCCTTCTAATTTACCTTTATTTTTAACAACATCAATTATTTTATTAATTTTACTAACATCTTCATCAAGAATATCAATTCTAACAGATGAAATGTTAAAATCTTCATAATTAATAGAAGTTATTTTACTATTATATATGGTGCTTATAGTATCAATGTTATCTGGTATTATTCTAAAATTGTAATTCATTCTATCTTTTAAATATAATTTACTGCTAGATTCACAATAAGCATTTTTACACCTATTTAAACATAAATTAGTTTTTCCAAAAGGACAATAATTAATATTCATAAGAGGAGTATTTCCATATACAATTAATTCGGTATTATTAGTAGTGTTACATAAATTTAAAATACTTGAATAATCCAATTCACATGAAAGTGTAACTTTATCTAAACCTAAATTCAATAAATTGTTAGAAGTATTACAATTAAAAATATTCAAAGTATAATTACCTACATAAGAAAAATCTTTATCATAATTGTTTTTAATATATTTAATAATAATTAATCCACCAATATTAGAAATAACAAATCCTTTAATTGATATATTATTAATTATATAATCTAAATTTTTGTAAAAAAGTTTAGTATAATTTTTACGCATTATTGTTGGTAAATAAACAAATAAATTAAAATTATCAGCAAAGTAATTTATAATATTAAAATATTTTTTATCTAAAAAATATTTTAAAGGAATATATATATTATTTATATTTTTTAACTCAGAGTAATTTTTATTTAAATCTAAAATATTTAACAAAACAGATATATCAGTGTTATCATAAATATCATTAGATGAATTTAATTCATAATTAATATTACAAGGAGTTCTAGATATATTATTTAAGGCAAAATTTTGAACTTTACTTATAGCACTTCTTTTTAATTCATTTAAAACACTATTTGGTAAAAACAAATTATCTGCCATTTCTATATTAATATTAGTAAATGTATAAGGTGTATTTTGAGTTTTTAAAAGTTGCTTTTTTACACTATCTTTAGTTATGCTACTGTTTTTTGCTTTTTCTGGAAAAATGCTAGATTTAACATTAATATTTAAATTATTGTAGATTTCATAACTATTATTTTGTGTAATTGTTAATTCTACAGGGTTATCTTCTTTTATAACTACATCGCAATTTAAATTAATTTTTTTAATTTCTGTATTTTCTTTAAATGTTTCTTTAAGGGATTTAGTTAAATTACTATCTGAAATTTTAAAAACGCTATCTCCAACATTAATATTTCCTTTCATTCTACCTATTGTAATAGTAGTATTTGGAGTAGATGCCTTTAAATTTTTTCCATTTTGCATAAGCTCAGAAATTTTATATGTACCATCTTCTTTTTCTACTGATATAGAATCACCTATATTTAAAACTTCGTTAGAAGAAAGTGTAATTAAGCCTTTCTTGTTATCATATTTTTTGATTTTTCCTAAAAATAATCCCATATTATTTGGTTTTTCTTTAAATACTAAATTTTTATTTTTGTAAGAATTAAAATGTCCACTAGAAAATCCACCTCTATTAAAAGCAAGCAATAGAGTTTTTTTATCGTTTTCATCTATAATATAAGGTTTATTTGAATAAGCTAAATCTATATATTTTCTATATATTCTTGTTACAATTGCAACATATTCTGGTGATTTCATTCTTCCTTCAATTTTAAAACAAGAAACACCATATTTTATAAGTTGAGGTATAAATTCTAAACCGCATAAGTCTCTAGTACTTAACAAATAGCCTTTATCAATTATAGAATTATTTTCATTAATAAGTAAATATGGTAATCTACAAGGTTGTGCACATTTTCCTCTATTACCGAGACCTTCCGCCAACTATGCTAGAAAATAAACATTGCCCAGAATACGAAATACATAATGCTCCATGAATAAAAGTTTCTATTTCTACACTAGAATTTTTGCATATATATTCAATTTCATTTAAAGAAAGCTCTCTGGAAAGAACAACTCTTTTAAAACCTAAATTTTCTAAAGCATGTACACCATCTAAATTATGAGCAGTAAGTTGAGTACTTGCATGAATAGGTAGGTTTGGAAGTAATTTTTTAATAGCCATACTCAAACCTAAATCTTGAACAATAATAGCATCAATACCATATTCATATGCTTTTTTAGCTATTTCAATAGCATCTTCAAATTCATTATTTTTAATTAAAGTATTTAAAGTTAAGTGTGTTTTAACTCCACGTAATTTAGCATATTCAATGGCCGTTTTTAAATCTTCATCAATAAAATTATTTGCAAATGCTCTTGCACTAAATAAATTACTACCAAAATAAACAGCATCTGCACCATTTTGAACAGCAGACCTTAAACATTCCATATTACCGCACAGGTGCTAATAATTCAACTTTTTTCATATCTTTATAATTCCTTTATATGTTATATTTTATAATTTAATAAAAGTAGCTCATGAAAATTAAATATATTTTTTAAATATATTGTAACACAAAATAAGAAATTTGCATAACATAAGATATAAAGAAAAGGAAAAGGAGGCTATATATCTTATGGAAGAAACAAGAAATTGTGGGTGTAATAATTCAGGATGTTGTAATGGCGGATTTTTAAATGGCTTATTTGGTGGAGCAAGATATGGAGATGATAGCACAATATTATTTTTCATAATTATATTCTTGCTATTATTTACAAACTTTGGATGTTGTGGAAGATAGAGATTACTGTAAAAAAGATGAGAATAATGATTATTCTCATCTTTTTTTGCATATAAAATATAAAATTTACAAAAAATACTTATGGTGATTAATTTGAAAAGTGTTTTTATTAAATATTGCAAAGACAAAGAAAGTTTTAATTTTTTTAAAGCAATGGGTGCAAATGTAATAGAACTGGAAAATCCAGAAGAAATAGATAAAAATATAGAAAAATTATACAAAAATAATTGTAAAAGAATAATACTTACTAATGAAATCGCAGGCTTTTCAGAAGATATAATAAAAAAATATAATTCTTTAAAAAATATAAGTATAATAATTGCTCCTAAAAAATAGAATAAACAAAGGAGGAATTATGGAGCTAAGCAATAAAATTATAAATGTTATTAATAAAAAAAATATAAAAAATCCTCAATTAGAAATTCTATGTATAGGAACAGATAGAATTACAGGAGATTCTTTAGGTCCAATTGTAGGTAGTAATATTAATGAATATATAAATAAGGAAAATATAAAAAATGTAAATGTTTTAGGTTCTCTAGAAAAACCATTAAATAATATAACAATAAATGAATATAAAAAAAGTGAAGGAAAAGTTGTAATTGTAATAGATTCAGCTGTTTCAAACACATATAAAATAGGTGAAATAGTAACAAAGGAAAATAATATTATTATAAGAAATGCATTAAAAGATGATAAAATAATTCCTTCGGATATATGCATAAAGGCAGTTGTTTCGCGAGATTTAGAAGATGAAGAACTAAATTTTATAATGCTTCAAAATGTTAAATTAAATATAGTTATGAATTTATCTAAAAAAATTAGTGAGGAGTTAATTAAAGCAATAGAAAATTTTAATAGCTAAATTAAGTATAAAACCTCCATAAGTGGAAAAAATTTAAATAACATTAATTTAGGAGGTTTTTATGGAAGGATTAAAAAATATAGTAGTGCTTAAAAATTTACCTTCAAACATAATAGAAGAAGCATTTATTATAGTTAAGGAAAATTTTAAAATTGAAAAAGTTGAAATTAATAATAAGGGAGAAAAAAGAATAAGTTCAAAAAAAGGCTATGTTATTAAAGAAGCAGAAGAAATAATTAAAAATTATGAAAAAGAAGCTCAAAAAGAAAGTGAAGAAAATATTATAACAGAAATTCAAATAAAATATAAAAAACTTAAAGTATTTACGTTTTGGCTAGGAGCAGTTGCACTAATGGGGGTAATTGTTAATTTCTTTTAAATATTTTAACATAAAAAATTTTTTTTAGCATATATTGTACAAACCCAATACCAAGGAAGAGGTGCAAATATGGAAAGAATAATGAATTCAGATGAAAGAATAAGAAGAGCAGAGGAAATCTATTATAGAAGAAGAAATAATAACCCTAATATTAGAAATAATTACTATAATTCTAATAAAAAAATAAAGAAGAAGAAAAGTGTATCTTTATTAAAAAAGTTAATATTACAAATAATATTATGCGTTATTATATATATAGGAATATATGTAATTCAAAATAAAAACTTTATCTTTTCAGAAGAATTTTTAAATAAGGTAGATGGTATTTTATCTTATGATGTTGAAATAGAAAAATATATAAATTCATTTATGTCATATTTTAATAGTACAATAAATGATAAACAAAATAGTATTGAAAGTGAAGACCCTTCAAATCCTGTAGATGAAGTAAATAATGTAACCGAAAACGTTGTAAATGAAACTGGAGAAGTAGAAAATATAGGTGGACTAGAATCAAACGAAATAGAAAAACAAGATTTATCACAAATGGAAATAGATGCAAATAATATAAAAAATACATATAATTTAATAAAGCCATTAGAAGGAACAATAACTTCTAGATTTGGTCAAAGAGAGCCAACAACACCAACTGTACCTAAGAACCATACTGGAATAGATATAGCAGCAACTACTGGAACAAAGGTAGTTGCTGCTTTAGATGGTATAGTAGAAGTTGCATCAAATGAAGGGGATTATGGAAAACATTTAAAAATAAAAAAAGACGACGTAACTTTAGTATATGCTCATTGTAATAAACTATTAAAAAAGCAAGGTGATAAAATTAAACAAGGAGATGTTATAGCAGAGGTAGGTTCAACGCGGAAATGCAACAGGACCGCACTTACACTTTGAAATACGTATTAATGATAGATTTGTAAATCCAGATTTAGTATTACAATTTTAAATCATAAAATTTTTATTTTAAAATATAATTATTAGTAAATTTGTAATAAAACTACAAATACAAGCATCTATAAGATTAAAATATAATATTGACAGGAGATTTTATGGAATTAAAACTAGATTTAAAAATATTTTTATTTTTAATAATATTTTGTTTTACTAAACAACTAGAAATATACATATTATGCTTATTATTTGCATTATTGCATGAATTAGGACATATTGCTGTTGGAAGAATTTTAGGATATAAATTGAAGTCTTTTAAAATAATGGCATTTGGATTTTCTATATTTTTTAAAACAAATATAAATGAATATAATAAAAAGATAAAGAAAGGAAATATATATGTAATAAAAAGATTATTAATTGCAATGGCAGGCCCAATTACAAATATTATGATTATTATAATTACGTACATATTGCCAATAAATAGTATATTTAAAGAATATATTATTTATATTAATTTAATTATAGCGTTATTTAATTTAATTCCAATCTATCCGCTAGATGGTTCAGTTATTATAAAGAATATACTTAAGTTATTTTTTACAAATGAGAAATCATATAAATACACAAATATTATATCAAATATAACAATTGCAATATTTACAGCGTTTTGTAGCATTTTTATTTTATATGCGGAAAACATAGCAATTTTGCTAATTTTAATATATTTATGGATTTTAGTAATTAATGAAAACAAAAGACAAAGAATAAGAGATAGAATATATAGTATAGATATCTATTAAATTTTCTTAGAAAATTTTAGAAACAATAAAAAAATATGTGATTTTACAGAACATAAAACTTCTGGCTAATCATATATTTTTTTATTCAATTTTTAAAATATATTGCAAAATTACGTTAATTAATATAAAATATAACAAATTGAATTTTTTGGAGAGAACAAATGAATAAAAAAGATGAAAAAGGTATTACACTTATAACACTTGTAATTACAATTGTATTAATATTAATAATTGCAGGAATGATGGGCTATTATTCATCTAGTGCATTTAATTTGCAAAAAATAAATTATATGTATAGCGATATAGAACAAATTCAAACAGGTGTAGATGAATATTATATAAAAAATAATAGTATTCCAATATTAAAAGATGTTTCTGTAACATTTAGTAAAAGTAGTAACCCTAATGATGCAGAAAATGAATATTATGTAATAGATTTGTCTAAAGTAAATGATTTAAGACTAAATTATGGTAGAGATTTTGAAATAATTAAAGATACTACAGGACAATTAAATACAAGTAATAATGATGTTTATATAATAAATAGCCAGAGCCATACAATTTATTATTTAAAAGGAATAGAGTTTGAAGAAAAAATGTATTATACTAAACCAATAGAATATAATGAAATAATATAATAATTGGAGGAAAAAATGAGGGAAAATAAGGTTGAACCACGCACATTGCCAGGTTTTATGGAATTGCTACCAGAAAAACAAATTGAATTCAACAGAATAAAAGATGTAATTAGAAAAAACTATGAAAGATTTGGATTTTTACCAATAAATACTCCAAATATAGAATTAGCAGAAGTGCTACTTGCAAAAGCAGGAGGAGAAACAGAAAAGCAAATATATAGTTTTAAAAAAGGAGATAAAGATTTAGCTTTAAGATTTGACTTAACAGTTCCACTTTCAAAGTATGTTGCAAAAAATATGGGAAATCTTACATTTCCATTTAGAAGGTACCACATAGGAAAGGTTTATAGAGGAGAAAAAGTTCAAAAAGGAAGATTTCGTGAATTTTATCAATGTGATATAGATGTAATTGGAGACGAAAGCTTAAGTATTATGCACGAAGCAGAATTACCAAGCATAATTTATAGTATTTTTAAAGAATTAGATTTTGGAGACTTTGAAATACATATAAATAATAGAAAATTATTTAATGGTTTATTTGAACATCTAGAATTAACAAATCTTTCGCAAGATATTATGAGAATTATAGACAAAATAGATAAAATAGGCAAAGATAATATAATAAAGGAATTAGAAGATTTAAATTTAAGTGAAGAGAAAATACAAATTATTATAAAATTTATAACAACTCAAGGTACTAATTCTGAAAAAATAGATATGCTAAATAGCTTAAATATAGAAAACGAAACTTTCAAAAATGGGTTAAATGAATTAATACAAGTAGTAAAAAATATTTATATTTTAGGAGTACCAGAAGAAAACCTAAAAATAGATTTAAGTATTGCAAGAGGTTTAGATTACTACACAGGAACTGTATATGAAACATTTTTAAAAGAACATAGAGAAATAGGAAGTATATGTTCAGGTGGAAGATACGAAAATTTGGCAGATTACTATACAAATAAAAAATTGCCAGGTGTAGGTATTTCTATTGGACTAACAAGATTATTTGACCAATTAGATAATTTAAACTTATTAAAATATAAGCAAAAATCTATTGCAAAAGTTTTAGTTATATCAATGGATGATGATATTGAAAAATGTTTAGAAACTGCAAAAATTTTAAGACAAAACAATATAAATACAGAAGTTTATTTAGAAAATAAAAAAATAAAATCTAAATTTAAGTATGCAGACAAATTAAATATTCCATATGTTATTGTAATAGGAGAAGAAGAAAAAAAAGAACACAAAGTAACATTAAAAAATATGGAAACTGGAGAGCAAGAAATAGTTGATATAGAAAATTCAATAAATATAATAAAAAGCAGGTAAATTTTTACCTGCTTTTTATTTAAAAAAATAGCTCATAACAAATGAAAGCGAATAAGAAAGTACATGAAATTAAGAGTATCCACAAAAAAACTTCTTGTTTTTTGGGATTATTTTCATATTTGTGAAAACCCATATAAAATGAAAATGCAGCTATAATTAAGGCAATTGCCTCAAAAATAAAAATTGCTATCCGTACCATAAGCGTATGCCTCCTTAAAAAAATGCTAATTATTTGCAACAAAATAATTATAACATATTTTACATAATATTTCAAATTAAAAATTTTGTCGAATAAAATCGATGAAATTTTCTTTACATTTCAATATTTATGTAGTAATATGTAAACATAAAATTGCAATTTAAATCTTATAAATTTATTTCAAGTGAATTTTAAATCTTTAAAAAAATTCCAAATTAAATGTAAAAAAATAAAGGGCAGGTGAACTGTATGAATGTTTTGGTATAGCAAAATAGGTATTAATTTATTAAGCTTAATAATAACAATTATAATTTTTTCTTTGTTAAATTTTTTCGTATTAAATTTTAATTATTCTATCTTAAATATCCCACAATTTAAAAGAGAAGAAAATGCAAATGTGCAAAAAATGCAAGACACTAAAGAAATTAAAAATAACGAAAGTAAAACTAATATAGAAAGTCAAAATTTTAAATATTCTTGGGAAATAATAATACCAGAAATAAACTTATCTGCTCCTATTAGTGAAGGAACAACAAAAGAAGTAATGGACAAATTTGTTGGTCACTTTATAGATACAGGAGTTATAAAGAACAATATTTGCTTAGGAGCACATAATAGGGGTTATTCTGTAAATTACTTTGAAAATATAAAAAATTTAAAAGAAGGAGATTTAATATATTATAAAAAAGATGAATATATAAAAATATTTAAGATAAAAACTATAACTGTAATTAGAGATACGGATTGGACATATTTAGAAAATACAGATGACACTAGAATAACTTTAATTACATGTGTAGAAAATGAACCAGATTATAGAAGATGTGTTCAAGCAATAGAATTAAAGGAGGAAAAATAAAAATGAAAACATTAAAAAAACAATTAATTGTAGCAGTAGTTATAGTATTATTAATTACAAATATGCTAAGTATAGTAAGTTGCGCAAACTTTAATATAGAGAGTGCACATTTAGAGTCAAAAGGAAGTTGTGGAGATTTATTAAAGAAAAATGGAAACATTGTAAATATAACTTATGTTGTATATAACAAAAACGGAAAAGAATACCCAGCATATTGCTTAGAAAGAACAGATGAAGGAGTAGGAGAAAAAGGCTCATATACAGTTAGTGTAAATTCTTTAGTTAATAATGTAGGAGTATGGAAGGCAATAGTAAATGGATATCCTTATAAAACATACTCTCAGTTAGGTTGTGCTAATGAAAGAGAAGCATTTGCTGCAACTAAAATGGCTGTATATTCTATGTTGGAAGGATATTCTATATCAGAATTTACTGGAATAGGAGATGCTGGTGCAAGGGTATTGGCTGCATTAGATACAATATTAAAAAATGTACAAACAACATCATCAAAAATCTCATCAGATTTAATATTAACATCAGACTATTCACAATTAGATACAGATAAAATAAATAGTAAGTATATTTCACAAACATATAAAGTAACAGCAAATGCTCCAATGCAAAATTATACTGTAAACATTTCTGGAACAGTACCAGAAGGGACATTAATTACAGATGAACAAAATAATGTAAAAGAAGAATTTACATCAAACGAAAAATTTAAGATTTTAATTCCAATAGAAAGATTAGGAAATGGAGGAACAATAAATATAAAAGTCAATTCAGGAGTTGAAACAAAACCAGTATTTTATGGAACAGCTCCATACAGTAATTATCAAGACTATGCAATAGCAGGTTTTTACATTGAAGATGGTGATGGAGAGATAAATTTAAATTATAGTAAAAATGAAACAAAATTAAAAATATTTAAGAAAGATTCCGAATCTACTCAGCCACTATTAGGTGCAAAATTTGATTTATTAGATAGTAATAAAAATATTTTATACACAAATTTAACAACAAATGATAAAGGTGAAATATTAGTAAATAATTTACTTCCAGGTGTTTATTATTTAAAGGAAACAAAAGCTCCAAATGATTATGAACTATATGAAGACTATATAAAATTAGAGATAGGGTTTAATGAAGAATTATATATAATTGTAAACAATACAAAAGGACAAAAGCCAACAGTAGAAGTAACAAAAAATAAAGTAGAGGTAAAACAACAAAAAACACAGCCTAAATTGCCAAAAACAGGAATGTAAATAAAAAAGATATAAATTAAAAGTTAGATGTTAAAAATATAATTTTATCATCTAACTTTAGTTTTTTATGATCAAACATGTTAATTTTTTATTGACACAAGATAAAAACTTTTTTATAATTCATAAAGGAAAATATTACAAAAAAAATATGCCAATATAGCTCAGTTGGTAGAGCAACAGATTCGTAACCTGTAGGTCGGCAGTTCGATTCTGCCTATTGGCTCCAAATGTGCGATGTACTTTCATCGCAATGAATAATGAATAGTTAATAAT
>CANRKA010000038.1 GCA_947631025.1 uncultured Clostridia bacterium
TTATAAAAAATTATAGTAATGTGCAAACTAAATTAATAGATTGTATGAAATATGTAAATAAACCTATTGAAAAAATTACATCAACTGCTTATAACGAAATGGCAAAAAAAACACCATGGGCCTGGGGCAAAATTTATGCAAGCTCACAAAAAGGGCCTCTTGCACATATTTCAACAAAATCAAATAAAATCTTTGCAATTAAATTATTAAAATTATTGCGTGAAGAAAAACCAGATTTAATTATTTCTACACATCCTTTTGGGAGTCAAATGTGTAGCTATTTAAAAAGGAAAGGAAAAATAACAGCTAAAATTGCGACAATTATGACAGATTTTGCTCCGCACGACCAATGGCTTGTAGGCAATGAATATACAGACTACTTCTTTGTTGCACACAATAAAATGAAAGAAAGTTTAATAAATAAAGGAATTTCGGAAAATAAAGTTTTTGCCACGGGTATTCCAATTTCTAATAAATTTTTAGAAAAATATAATAAAAAAGAAGTTTTAAGCAATTTACAATTCAACTTAAATTTAAAAACAATTTTATTTTTTGCAGGTGGCAAATTTGGGCTTGGAAAATCTAATACTTTAGATATTTTTAAATGCTTAGTAAATGACTTTGAAAATATACAAGTAATTGCAATAGCAGGAAAAAACAAAAAAATGAAGGAAGAATTTAATAAAATTGCAAAACAATCAGGCAAAGAAGAATATATTAAAATTTTTGAATTTGTAAATAATGTTCCAGAACTTATGGCAGTTTCAGATATAGTTATAACAAAACCAGGTGGACTTACAACAACAGAAAGTTTAGTTTCTAATCTGCCTATGATTATAATAAATCCAATTCCAGGTCAGGAAGAAGAAAATGCAAAATTTTTAGAAAAATCTAATGTGGGTATTTGGCTAAAAAAGAATATGAATATAAGAAAAACTATTTATGAATTTATCTCAAATGAAGATAACTTAAATAAAATGAGTCAAAATACTAAAAATATATCTAATAAAAACTCTACTAAAGATATTTGCGAAATATTATTAAATTAATGAAAAAATGACAAGAGATAATTTTATTTTATCTCCTGTCATTTTATTATTTTTATTGTATTAAATATAGCTTCTGGCCTTTTTATTTTTTTATCTCTAAAGCAATAATAACATAGTCTATATGTAAAATTAAATTTCTTTTACAAATACATTTTCTTTTCCTAATATTTCTTCAAATTCCTTTAATATATTATTAGTTAAATAAATCGACCCACAAGGTTTTATTTCTTCATTTTGATTAATTTGTACTTGTATATTGTTTTTGTCTCCATTAAAAAATCTTATTGCTCCACGTAATTTTGCTTTTGTTTCATCATTTGCCTGTGTTATATTTAACTCTAAAATTTGCTTTTTCTTTATTCCAAAATCTGAGATTTTATTTGCAATAATTTTTACATCTTCCTCTTCTCTTATGCTTAGTCTACCTTCCACCATTACTACATTTTCTTCTACTAAACTATTGCTACTGTTTTGGTATGCACTTTCAAATAATATAATTTCTGCTGAGCCATATAAATCCTCTATGTCTACAAATGCCATTAATTTGTTATTTTTTGTGTATTTCTTTTTAATTTTTGTTATTATTCCTGCAAATTTAACTTTTTGTCCATCTTTATATGGCATTTTTATAGTATTATCTTCGTTTTGCATATTTTCTTGTATTTGTCTCATTTTTAAAGTATCTATTGTACTTTGCAAAGATATTTGCTCTCTTAAATTTTCTAAAGGATGTCCAGATAAATATATTCCAAGCATTTCTTTTTCCATAGAAAGTAGTTCTTTTTCAGTTAGTTCTTCTTTTTGAATAAAATTATATTTTATATTTTCTATATCTTCTTTTTCTTCTAGCGAGCTTAAGTCAAACATTGTAACTTGACCTTCGTAAGCCTTTTTGTTTTCTGTTTGAATTGCATCTAATATTCCTTCAAAAGAGGCAAGTAATGTACTTCTTGTTTGTTCAAATTCACTAAAGCACCCTGCTTTTATAAAGCTTTCAACACATTTTTTGTTTACTCCTATATCTTTTGTTCTTTCGCAAAAATCTGTAAAGCTTTTATATTCTCCATTTATTTCTCTTTCTTCTACAATATTATCTACAACTGCTATTCCAACATTTTTTATACTTCCTAAACCAAATCTTATTTTTCCATCTGCTACAGTAAATTTTGTATAACTTTTGTTTAAATCTGGTTTTAAAATTTTTATATTTAGTCTTCTACATTCATCTATGTAATATGGTACTTTATCTAAATTACCTAAAAAGCTATTTAATGTTGCTGCCATAAATTCTTCTGGGTAATATGCTTTTAAATACGCTGTTTGATATGCTACAACTGCATAACATGCGGCATGTGATTTATTAAATGCATATTTTGCAAATTCTGCCATTTCGTCAAATATTTTATTTGCTGATACTTTATCTATTCCATTTCTTACACATCCTGGAACTAAAACATTTCCATTTTCGTCTACTTCTCCATTTATAAATACATCTCTTTCTTTTGCCATAACATCTAGCTTTTTCTTACCCATTGCACGTCTTACTAAATCTGCTCTACCTAGCGAATAACCTGCTAAGTCTCTTACTATTTGCATAACTTGCTCTTGGTATACCATACAACCATATGTTACATTTAATATTGGCTCTAAAGCTGGATGTGTGTATTCATTATGTCCTGGATTTAATTTTCCCCTAATGTATCTTGGAATTTGATCCATTGGCCCTGGTCTATATAAAGAAACACCCGCAATTATATCTTCTAAACAATCTGGTTTTAGTTCTTTCATAAAGTTTGTCATACCTTGGCTTTCAAATTGAAATATACCACATGAATTTCCTTCTTGCCATAATTTATACACTTTTGGATCATTCATATCTTTATCAAATTGTACTTCTATTCCTCTACACTCTTTTACTAAATCTATGCAATCTTTTATAACTGTAAGCGTACGAAGGCCTAAAAAGTCCATTTTAAGTAGTCCTAATTCTTCCAAAGTTGTCATTATATATTGTGTAGAAATTTGCCCATCTCTTACATATAGTGGAACATATGTGTCTACTGGTTCCTTTGTAATAACTACTCCACAAGCATGTGTTGAGGCTTGTCTTGGCATTCCTTCTAATGCCATAGCAATATCTATTAATTTTTTTATTCCCTCATCATTTTCATATAAATTATTTAGTTCTTTATTCTGCTCTAATGCTTTTTTTATTGTTATATGTAATTCGTTTGGAATCATTTTTGCAAGTTTATCACATTCTGCATATGGAAAGTCTAAAACTCTACCAACATCACGTATTACCATTCTTGCTGACATTGTTCCAAAAGTAATAATTTGTGATACATGGTCATGCCCATATTTTCTACAAACATAATCTATAACATCTTGTCTTCTTTCATAACAAAAATCTACGTCAAAGTCTGGCATACTTATTCTTTCAGGGTTTAAGAACCTTTCGAAAAGTAAATTATACTTCATTGGATCTATATCTGTAATTCCTATTGCATATGCTAAAATAGAACCTGCACCAGAACCCCTTCCTGGTCCTACTGGTATACCATTTTCTTTTGCATAGTGAATAAAGTCCCATACAATTAGGAAATAATCCACATATCCCATCTTTTTAATTACACTTATTTCGTAATCTGCTCTTTTACGTATTTCTTCTGAAAAGTTTTCTCCATATCTTTGAACTAAGCCATCTTCACATAGCTTTTTTAAATAATCATAATGTGTTTTAAATTCTTCTGGCACATCATAGTTTGGAAGTATTGTATTGCCAAATTCAAACTCTACATTACATTTATTTGCAATTTTAACAGTATTTTCTATTGCATCTGGGAAATTTTTAAAATAGTCACTCATTTCCTCTGGTGATTTTATATATAATTCGTCTGTATCAAACCTCATTCTGTCTTCATCACTCATTCTTTTTCCTGTTTGTATACATAGCAGTACTTCGTGATTATATGCATCTTCTTTTTTTAAATAATGTGCATCATTTGTTGCAACTAATGGAATATCCAACTTTCTGCTTAATTCTATTAGTTTTTGATTTGCTAAAACTTGCTCTTTTATGCCATTATTTTGAATTTCTAAATAATAATCTTCTTTAAAAATATTTTTATACCATAACGCCGTCTCTTCTGCCTTTTTCATATCATTAGCAAGTATTGCCTGATTAACACTTCCTGCTAAACATGCACTTAAAGCTATAATTCCTTCATGATACTTTTCTATTGTTTCTAAGTCTATACGTGGTTTATAATAATATCCTTCTGTAAAACCAATAGATACCATTTTACTTAAATTTTTATATCCTTCATTATTTTTAGCAAGTAAAATTAAGTGATTATATTTATTATCTATATTAGGTTCTTTTTGAAATCTAGTTCTTGGAGCAACATACACTTCGCATCCAATAATAGGTTTAACTCCTTCTTTTTTGCATGCTTTATAAAAATCTATTGCACCATACATAACACCATGGTCTGTAATTGCAATTGCATCCATTCCAAGTTCTTTTGCACGAACCGGCAAATCTTTTATTCTATTTGCACCATCTAGCAAACTAAATTCACTATGCACGTGTAAGTGTACAAAATTAGACATCCTAAAATCTCCTCCGCTTGACAAATTATAACAGAATAAATTACATATTTCAATAGAATAAAAGTGGACATTATTAACATTTTCACTATTTAGAATACTTTAAAGTATGCTTAAATTCATTATCTTATAACGGGCCTTTACAGTAAAATTCCAACTATTCCAAAAATAATAAATAATAATCCAGATATTTTTTTCATTATATTTTCTGGTATTTTTTTACTTAACATTTTTCCTAAAATAATTGCAATTAAATCACTTATTACCATTCCTAATATTGCTCCTATTACTAATGCTATTTTATAATTTGAATATTGTATTCCTAAACCTATTGCTGCTAAAAAAGTTTTATCTCCTAACTCCCCTAGCACTATGCTTAATGCTATAATTAATATATAATTTAATTTTATACTTGATAATTTACTTAATATTCCCTTTGCCTCGCTTGTTTCTTCCTTTTCTTTGTTAAATAAAAATATTAGTCCAAATATAATAAAAATAACATTTGTTAATAAATCTAACATTAATTTTACTTTCACGTTATTTATTGAACCTAAATAACTTCCAAATAAAATTGCAATTCCATGGCTAAAAAAAGTGCCTATAGCTACACCTAATAGTATTGTTGCTATCTTTTGTTTAGCAGAAAAAGTCATAACTAATATTTGAGTTTTATCTCCTAGCTCTGATACAAAAATCATTAAAAATGCAATTAGCATTGGATATATATTTTCCATAAATTCCTCCATATTTTTGTTTTTTTATTTATATTCCATATTTTCTTTAAGTATGATTTTAATAGTAAATTTATAATTTCATTATTGATTTTTTTATTTGTTAGTGTTAATATCTTTTTTAGATTTTTTTATAATTATTTCATAATTAAAAAAGGAGGTTTTTTTGTGATTACTGTAAAAAATGTTAGTAAAAAATATGGCTCATTTGTCGCAGTAGATAATATTAGCTTCGAAATTAATGATGGAGAAATTGTTGGCCTTTTAGGACCTAATGGTGCCGGCAAATCTACTACTATGAATATGCTTACAGGTTTTATAGAACCTACAGAAGGAGAAATTTTAATTAATGGCTTTGATATTTCTAAAAAAGCAAGAAAGGCTAAAGTAAATATTGGATATATGCCTGAAAATGTTCCTTTATATAAGGATTTAACTGTTAAAGAATTTGTAAATTATATGGCAGAACTTAAATATACTAAAAAGGCTGTAAAAAAAGAAATGATTAAAACTATTTTAGAAAAAACAGACCTAACTAATGTACAAAATAAATTAATTAAAAATTTATCTAGAGGATATAAGCAAAGAGTAAGTATGGCAGGAGCTTTAGTTGGAAATCCAAAAATTCTAATTTTAGATGAACCTACTGTTGGCTTAGACCCTAAACAAATAACAGAAATAAGAAATCTTATTAAATCTTTAAGTAAGGACCATACTGTTATAATTAGTTCTCATATATTATCTGAAATAAGTCAGTTATGTAAAAAAGTAATTATATTAAATAAAGGTAAATTAGTAGCAATAGATACACCAGAAAATCTAGAAAATAAAGTTTCAAACTCAAATTCTGTATTAGTTACAGTAGAAGATAATGAAAATAAAATAAATACTGTTATAAATAGTATTTCAATAATAAAAGAAATTAAATTACTAAAGGAAAACGAAGATAATACAAAACAATATATGATTTATGCTAAAGATGATTCAGATATACGTAAAATACTTTTCGAAAAACTTGCAAAAGAAGGAATAACAATTCTTGAACTTAAAAAGTCTGAAACAACTTTAGAAGATGCATTTATAGAATTAATTAATGATAAAGGAGGTAATAAATAATGTTTGCAGTATTAAAAAAAGAATTAAAAAGTTATTTTTTATCACCTATTGGATATGTCTTTATAGGATTATTTTTACTTATGGCTAGCGTATTTTTTTACCTAGATATTGTAGCATATGGAATAACAAATTTTGAATATATGTTTTATTCTTTAGCTACAGTACTTACATTTATAACACCAATATTAACAATGAGAATGTTTGCTGAAGAAAAAAAGGAAGGAACAGACCAACTACTTTTTACTTCACCAAGAAGTATTACAAGTATTGTTTTAGGTAAATTCTTTTCAGCTGTTTTAGTTTTAGTAATTACAGAAGTTTTAACATTAATATATTATGCAATATTAAGATTTTTTGGGTCACCAAATTTATTAACATCTAGTGTTACATTAGGAGGATTTCTACTACTTGGAATGGCTTATATTTCTTTTGGAATGTTTGCTTCTAGTATAACAGAAAATCAGGTAATTGCTGCTGTTGTAACTATAGGATTTTTCATTTTAACCTGGTTTTTACCAGACTTTAGTGACATATTTTCATCTTTATCTTTAATAAATATGTTTGATAAATTTCCTTCTGGACAAATAGCTCTAGATGAAATTGTAACATATGTAACTTTTACTTTATTATTTATATCTTTAACAATTATTTTTCTACAAAGAAAAAAGAGTGTTAAATAAGGAAAGGAGAAACTTATGAAAAACATATTTAAAAAAATTATAAATGTAATAAAAAATAAATGGCTAATTAATACATCAAAAACATTTCTATTAATTGCAATTATGTTTGCCATTTTTATAGGAATAAATTATGGTGTACAAAAACTAGACTTAAGCACAATAGATTTAACCGAAAATAAAATATATTCTTTAACAGATGAAAGCAAAGAAAAAATAAAAGATATACAAAAAGAGGTAAATATATATTTCTTTGGATATGAAGAAAATGATAAAACAGTTGACCTTGCTAAGCAATATAATAAACAAAACTCAAATATAAAAGTAACTGTTGCAAATAAGTCAGATAATCCAGATTTATATGTAAAATATAACGTTGAAGAAACTACTCAAGGAGTTGTTGTTGCATGTGGTGAAAAAAGTAAGATTCTAGCTGTTACAGACTTTAGTACTTACGATTATTCTACTTACCAATCTATTGATACAACAGAACAAACTTTAACAAGTACAATATTAAATATAGTTGCAGATGAAAAGCCAGAAGTATATTTCTTAACAGGTCACTCTGAGGCAATTTCAAAATTATCTATTTTTAATGCATATTTACAAAATGAAATAAATAATGTAAATACTTTAGACCTAATTACATCAGATTTTCCTGAAGAATGTGATTGTTTAATTTTAACTACACCATCAAACGACTATTCTGAAATAGAGGCAACTAAAATACAAAATTATATAAATAATGGTGGAAATATTCTTTGTTTAATGGATTCTATTCCAAATGATTTTAATAATTTAAATGGTATTTTAAATTTATATGGTGCTAGTATTTCAAATGATACAATAAGAGAAAGTGATAGTTCTAAAACAGCTACATCTGATGGAAGATATGTAATACCTAATATGAGTTATCATAAAATTACAGAATATATAATTTCTGATGGCGCAGTTATGTTTATAGATAGTTTACCAATTAATATAGTAAATGACGATAAATTGGAAGAATTAAAAGTTGAAGTAAATAAATTTATAGAAACTAGTGAAAATTCTTATTTAACAAGTAATTTAGAAGAAAAGGGTCCTTTTACAATAGGTGCAGAGTTTATAAAAACAATAAATTCTGATGAAAATAAAAAAACATCAAAATTAATTATTTATTCAAATAGTAAATTTGCTGAGGACACTGCTACAATGGGTTCACAAACAATATCACCTTTTACTGTATATGCAAATAAAGATTTACTATTAAATACAGTTAGCTATTTAACACAAAAGGATTCTTCTATTACAATTAGAAAAGATACAAATTCGGTAACATATACAGCTACAAAAAAACAAAATACAATTATTTTATTAATTATATTTGTAATTCCATTATTAATTATTCTTATTGGAATAGTTGTTGGATTTATTAGAAAAAGAAAAAAATAAAATTTAGGAGTTGATTTTACATCAACTCCTTTTACTATTAATTATTAAAAGAAGCCCTTTATATTTTTCATAAACAGACACTTTCTTGCATATTATTTTCTAGGGGATTTTTATGAAAAATTTTTTTAAAATTTTTTTTATAATAATAGGAACTCTTATTGGTGCTGGTTTTGCTTCTGGAAAAGAAATATATTTATTTTTTGTGCAATATGGAATGTATGGTTTTTTTAGTTTATTAATTTCTAATTGTATTATTGGAATTATTATATACAAAACTTTTATTATAGTTAAAAATAATAAAATAAATAATTATTCTGAATTTTTAAATACACTTTTTGGAAATAATTTTTTTAAAAAAACTTTCATTAATTTAATTAACATTTTCTTATTATTTTCTTTTTATATTATGGTTTCTGGTTTTAATTCTTTTTTTTATCAAGAATTAAATATTCCAAAAATAATCCCTTGCATAATTATTTGTATTTTATGCTTTTATATTTTTAAAAAAAATATATCTAGACTATTAAATATTAATTTTATTTTAATTCCAGTTTTAATTTTTGTAATTTTTTTATTTGCTATTTTAGATTTTCCTAAAATAAATATAATTAATATTTTCAGTAGCCTTATAAATAATAATTTAATTTATTGTTTTATTAAAAGTATTTTATATGCAAGTTATAATTGCATTATTTTAATACCTATTTTAATTTCATTAAATAATTATTTAAAAAATAAAAAGCAAATATTTAATTTAGCATTTTATTGTTTTTTATTTTTATGTATTTTATCTATAATTATTTTTATATTTGTTAGTTTAAATAAATATGCAAATATAGTAGAAATTCCAATTATATATAGTATAAATAAATTTAGTAATATTCAAAAATTAATTTATGGAATTGTAATTGCTATTGCGATTTTTACATCTGCAATATCTTCTGGTTTTGCATTTATAGATAATTTAAAAATAAAAAATAAATATTTAATTTTTACTATTTGCATTATTCCTATATTTTTAATTAATATTTCTTTTTCTTTTTTAGTTAATTTAATTTTTCCTTTGTTTGGCTATATAGGTTTAATACAAATTGTTTTTATTCTATTGAAAAATTTTAAGAAAACTGATATAACTAATTAAAATAAACGTAGGAGAAAAAATATGAAATATACAAATAAATTTTCTTTTAAAAAGATTAATAAAAAGAATTTTATAAAAACTATTTTTATATCATTAATTATTATTTTAGTTATAGTATTTTTATCTTTATATATTGCAAACATTAACTTTAGAAATTTTGTTGATATAAAAATACTAAAAAAGACAATAAATAGTTCAAATTCAACATCTATTAACTTCAGCGACGATGAATCTAATAGTGTGTTTGCTTATGATAAATATATTGCAATTTTAAATAAAAACAACTTTTATACATATACATCTTCTGGAAATAAATCATTTGATTTAACTATTGAATTAAATAATCCAATTTATTCTTCATGTAATAAATTTATTTGTTTAGCTGAAAAAGGTGGACAAAATATATATTTAATAAATGACCAAAATATAGCTTGGCAAAAAAGCATTGAAGGGGAAATTTCTAAAATTTCTGTTAATAAAAATGGATATGTTGCTGTAATTGTAAGTGGTACAAGTTATAAATCTATAATTATAACCTATAATCCTAATGGAAAAGAGCTATTTAGAACATACTTATCAACTACAATTGCTATAGATACAGCTATTTCTAATAATAACAAATATCTTTCAATAGCAGAAATAGACTATTCTGGAACATCTATACAATCCAACATAAAAATATTATCTTTTGATAAAGCACAAACTAATCCAACTGAAGCTGTTGAGTATATATACCCTGCATCTTCAAATTCTATAGTTACTTGTATAAATTATAATTCAAAAAATAAATTAGTATGTATGTATGATAACTCTATTCATGTTATTCAAAATAATAGCGATTCAGAATTAGCAAATTTTTCTGAAAAGGGAGATTTATTTTTTGATACAAATTTATCAGATACCTATATTAAAGTTTCAGATAAACCTAATGGATTATTTTCTGGAATTGAAGTACATTTAGTGGATGTAAATACTAATAAAGATAGTATTTATGCATTAACAAGTACTCCAAAGTCAATTTACTGTGATAATAAAACTATAGCATTAAATTTAGGCTCTGAAATACATTTTATTAATGACTCTGCTTGGCTAATAAAAAAATATACTACTACACAAGAAGCTAAAGACATAGTTATTGGAAATGGAATTGCTGGTATAGTTTATAAAAATAAGATTGAAATAATTAATTTATAAAAGGAGAAATTGATTTGTATTTTTTAATTGATATTTTTTTAATTTTATTTATTTGTATTTTTACATATTTTAATTATAAAAAAGGACTTATAGAAGTTGCATATAAAGTATTTTCTTTCTTTATTGCAATAATTATTTCTATTGTTCTTTTTCATCCTGTTTCTAGTTTTTTAACTAAATGCACATCTATTGACGAACGTATTAATACTTATACAAATACAATTGTAGAAAATCAAATGTCAAAAACAGAATCTAATTCTAATAATTTAAATACTCCTAATATATTTACAAATTATTTAAATAAAACTATTGAAGAATCTACAGAAACAATAAAAGATAATGTTAGTAAATCGGTAGCTAGCAGTATTACTAATACTATTATGAATGTAATTTCTTTTATAACTGTATTTATTTTAACAAAATTAATTTTATTATTTATACA
>CANRKA010000039.1 GCA_947631025.1 uncultured Clostridia bacterium
TTTCTTCCTGCATTTTTCTTTTTCTTTGCAAGTAAAGATTTTTCAGGAGTTTTTTTAGTTATTTCTTCAAATGTAGATACAGTCATATTTCTTCTTGATGGGGTGTAAGGATTAAATCTTTTCATTGCCATTTTTATCTTTCCTTTCTCGGCTCTATAAAAACTTTGTTTTTGCTACAGCCTCTTTTTTATTATTTACGGAATTTTTCCTGCTCCGTATAACAGATATTCTTTATTGTCCGGGTTCTTTCCCGATAATTTTTACAATGTATTTTACTTTACAATTTTTAAATTAATTTAATTAAGCTCCCATAAATTCGTCTATTGAATCTTTATATTTTTTAGAAACTTTAACTTCTTTTCCACCTTTACTTAAGTAAGTTGTATCTGTTGGGTTTGTATCTATTGTTACTATTGCTTTTTTCCAATCTGATGTTTTTCCAACATGTACTCCTACTCTTTTTTGTTTCCCTTTTACTGTCATTGTATTTACTTTTAATACTTTTACATTAAAAAGTTTTTCAACAGCTTTTGCTATTTCAACTTTAGTTGCTTTTTTGTTTACTTTAAAAGTGTACTTTCCTTCTTGCAGACCATCATTGCTTTTTTCTGTAACTATTGGTTTTATTATTATTTCTTCTGCTATCATTTTAAGCGTACACCTCCTCTAATTTTTTTACAGTATCTAGAGTAATAACTAATTTATTGTATTTTAATAAATCATATACATTAATTGTATTTACTAATGTAGTTTTAACTCCTTCAATATTTCTTGCTGATTTTTGAACATTTTCATTTTTTTCTGGTAACATTATTAATGTTTTACCTTCAACTTTTAAATTACTTAATGTTTTTACCATGTTTTGTGTTTTTATTTCTTTAAGTTCCATTTTATCTACAACAACTAAATTGTTTTCTAAAACTTTTGAACTTAATACAGATTTTACAGCTAATCTTCTTTCTTTTTTATTAACTGTATATTTGTATGAACGAGGTTTTGGACCTAAAGCTATACCACCTTTTACCCATTGTGGTGCACGTATACTTCCTTGTCTTGCTCTACCTGTTCTTTTTTGTCTCCATGGTTTTCTTCCACCACCACGAACTTCACTTCTTGTTTTTGTACTTTGTGTACCTTGTCTTTGGTTAGCTAAATAGTTAATTAAAACACTATGTACTATTGCTTCATTTGGTTCAATTCCAAATATAGCTTCATTTAATTCTACATCGCTAACTTTTTTACCTTGCATATTATATACATCTATTTTTGGCATTACTTTCTCCCTCCTTACGCTTTAACACTTGATTTTATTTTTAAGATAGCACCTTTTGGTCCTGGCACACTACCTTTTACTAATATTACATTTTTATCTAAGTCTACTCTTACAACTTCTAAATTTTGAATTGTAACAGTTTGAACACCCATATGTCCTGGTAGTTTTTTACCTTTAAAAACTCTACCTGGTGTAGATGTAGACCCCATTGAACCTGGTCTTCTGTGATACATAGAACCATGTCCCATAGGTCCTCTATGTTGACCATGTCTTTTTATAACACCTTGGAATCCTTTTCCTTTAGTTTTTCCTTGTATATCTACTTTTTCTCCTATTTCAAAAACATTTGCTTTTAATTCGTCTCCAACTTTATAGTCTGATACATTTTCTAATTTAAATTCTCTTAAATGTTTTTTAGGTGTTAAATTTGCTTTTGCAAAATGACCATTAATTGGTTTAATAACCTTGTTTAATTTAACATCGCCAAATCCTAATTGTACTGCATCATAACCATCTGTTTCTACAGTTTTAACTTGTGCAACTGTACAAGGACCAGCTTCTATAACTGTTACTGGAACAACTTTTCCTATTTCATCAAATATTTGTGTCATTCCAACTTTTTTTCCTATTATTCCTTTTTTCATTATTTCATTCCTCCTATAAATTTCACCGTATAAGTTCTTTGTAAGCAATTTGCTTTCAATTAACTTTACTATTGGCTAAATTTTTTCTTTTAATATGTAGAAAATATTTAGCATGGTTTGGTTTCTTAATTTAATAAGAAGCTTTTAACCTATAATTTAATTTCTATTTCAACACCAGCTGGTAATTCTAATTTCATTAAAGTATCAACTGTTTTTTGTGTTGGATATAAAATGTCTATAACTCTTTTATGTGTTCTCATTTCAAATTGTTCTCTTGAATATTTGTATTTATGAGGACAACGTAAAATAGTTACAACCTCTTTTTGTGTTGGTAGTGGAATAGGACCTGAAACTTTAGCTCCTGTGCTTTTAGCAGTATCTACTATTTTTTCAGCAGACTGATCTAAAACTACATGATCATAAGCTTTTAATCTTATTCTTATTTTTTCACTTCCTACCATTTGTTTTGTTGTTGCCATAGTAATTTTCCCTCCTTAAAATATAATTTTACCTAGGCAAGTTTCAACGCACCCTGGTGTTTTGTAAAACCCTAATATAAAAACCCAAGTTTTATGCATGTTTTTTCTTGGGATAAGTACGTATATTAACAAAAACTTACCGCCCGGTCTAAGCCAAGACATACTCCATAGAAGTTCCCTCCAAACTCTTACTGCCGTAAGAATTCGTAGCCACATTCTACTTCAACGCTAAAACTCATGCCCTCACATTATACAACGCTTTGTTCCGTAAGTCAACAGTTATTTCAAAATTTGTAAAATTTTTGTAATAGATAATAAGTTAAAAATTTGCAAAGTGTAATTTTCCCTATTATATAAAGGATTTAAAATATTTAGATTATTATTTTAAAATTATAACATAATCACATTATGCATATCTATAGTAACTTTATTTATTAAATTCCCTATTTTTTAACAGTTTTTGCATTAAAAAATAAAAAAATTTATTTTTTTTTACAAAATAATTGATTTTTTTATTTTTTTTGATATAATACATTTAATTGTTGGTTATACCAAAGAAATTAATTTATTTAAGGAGGCTATTTATATGGCAAGAACAGCATCTACAAGAACTTCAAAAACAACAACTTCAACAGGAGCTAGTTCAAAAGTTGAAATGATTTATAATCCACAAAATATAATTGTTTCAAAAGAAAAAAATTCAGATTTCCTTAATTATTTTGGAAATACACCTATTTTAAATGAATGTATTGTAAACAGAGTTTTAGATAGTGGAAATTACGATATCTATTATTTAGATAATGTTTTTGAAGATCAAAAAAATGAATTAAAAGGACATGCAAAAGAATGGTTATAAAAAGCTTCCCTTAAAATAGGGTTGCTTTTTTTTGTCCCTAAATACGATTTATAAAGTTATATTTTTAAATTAGCTTAATTTTTAAGGGCTAATTTTTTTTATATGTTATAATAATTTTAGTTTTATATATAATTAATATGGGAGGTAGTTATTTGTTTGATAAATATATAAATAGTAAAAAAGATGAAATGTTAAGTGAGCTTTCTAATTTAATTTCTTTTAAGAGTATTTCCTGTGAAAACTCCAGCTCTATATATCCTTTTGGAGAAGAATGTAATAAGGCCTTAAATTATATTTTAGATTTAGGAAAAAAATTAGGATTTAGAGCAAAAAATGTAGATGGATATTGTGGGTATATTGAATTTGGAGAGGGAAATAAATTAGTTGGTATTATTGGTCATTTAGATGTTGTACCTGTATCTGATGATTGGACCTATAACCCTTTTAAGGCTACTATTATAGATAATAAAATATATGGTAGAGGTGCAATAGATGACAAGGGACCTGTTATTGCATCTGTTTATGCAATGAAAGCTGTTATGGATAATTGCAAAATTAATAAAAGAGTTCGTTTAATCTTAGGATTAAATGAAGAAAAATCTTGGAAATGTATAAATTATTATAAACAACACGAAGAAATCCCTAATATTGGTTTTAGTCCCGATGCAGATTTTCCTTGTATATATGCTGAAAAAGGAATTCTTACTTATTTTATAGAAGAAAATTATACAAAAGAAAATAAAACTATAAAAATAGTAGATTTTAATTGTAATAATAATGCACTTAATGTTGTTGCAAAATATGCATCTGTAACTTTAGAGGCAGATAACAACATTAATATAAATAATTTAGTTTTCGATATAAAAAATTTAATTAAAAAATATAACTATAATATTGAGGTTAAAAATATATCTAAAAGCCAAATAGTAATAGCATCTTATGGAAAATCCGCACATTCTGCACATCCAGACTTAGGAATAAATGCTATTTCTAACTTAATTATCGCTTTAAACGATATCTTGGAAAAGTATAATTCTAATATAGATTTATTTAAATTTTTCAAAAGTAAAATAAATACCGAATATAATGGTAATTTATTAGGAATAGATTTTGAAGATGAAAGTGGTAATTTAACGCTAAATGTTGGAAACATAGAATTTATTAATAACACTATTAAAATAGGATTAAATCTAAGAATTCCAGTTCACACAGCTATTTCTAAGGTAGAAAACATATTAAATAATACAGCAAAAATATATAAAAATATTAATTTATATACTTTAGAAAAAAAAGAACCACTTTATATAAATAAAGATTCTAAATTAATTAAGTTATTACTTTCAATATACAATAAAAAAACAAATTCTAATCTTGAGCCTATAGCTATAGGTGGCGCAACATATGCTAGAGCCTTTGATAATTGTGTTTCTTTTGGAGCAAATATGCCTGGATGCAAAGATATGTGTCATCAAATAGATGAATACATTACAATTGATACTTTAATGCTATCTTCTAAAATATATGCAAATGCCATTTATGAATTATGCAAAATGTAATAATATAAAATTTTAAATAAAGAAAGAATGCATAAAATTTTATTTTACGCATTCTTTTTGTCCTTTTATCTATTTTTTAGTTATTTTTTAATCTTTATTTCCTTTTTGGAGCCAATCTTTTCCATCTACTACTCTTGATACAAGCATTGAAGAAGCTGTATCACCTACAACATTTAATGTTGTAGCTTGTGGGTCTATTATTGTAGCTATAATTGTTAATATTGGAAGAGCAGTTACAGGATATCCCATCATTGTTATAATTAACATTTCAGAAATTGTTCCTCCACCTATAGGAACTGCTGTTATAAGTAAGTTTGCAAGTAATGCTACTCCTAAAACTCCCATTATTTCTCCTGGAGTACTTATACTTGTTCCAAATAAACAAACTAAAAACATTATTTTAAATACAGAACCTATTATTGAACCATCTTTGTGAAAACTTGTACCCAATGGAATTGTTGTTTCTGCTATATCTTCTGAAACTCCCATTTTTTTAGAATTTTCCATATTAACTGGAATTGAGGCCGCACTAGAACATGTTGCTAATGCTGTTACAGTTGGTGGTATAACATTTTTCCAAAATACTTTTATTCCATTTAATCCTCCTGCAAAAAATGCATACAATGTATAAACTATAATATAATATGCTATTGCAATTAAAGTATATGCTATAAAGGTTTT
This sequence comes from uncultured Clostridia bacterium, assembly GCA_947631025.1. Classification (GTDB taxonomy): domain Bacteria; phylum Bacillota; class Clostridia; order TANB77; family CAG-508; genus Merdicola. The sequence continues at coordinate 5,490 of CANRKA010000039.1, forward strand.
TAAATATCCAACTGCTATTGAACTTCCAAAACTTCCTATAAGTGCTGCAAAATAGCAACCAAGTCCAATTGGTGCATAATACATTATAATTTTTAAAACATTATTAATAACAACATTTGCAGATTCTAAAAACTTAAATACTGGTTCTCCTTTTTCTTTAGACATATTAAGTGCAATTCCAAATAAAACTGAAGCTACCAATACAGCTATAATATTTTCTCTTGAAAGCAATTTAGAAAAATCATCAACTGTAAGAAGACTTACAGTTCTATCTGCTATAGTTAATTCTTCCTCATCTTCTGTCTCTTCTGCTGTCACACCTTCTAAAGATTCTTTAATAATTTGCGTATCTTCTGGATTTACTAATTTAATAAAATATGTAGATGTAAACCCTACAAGTACTGCAATTATTGAAGTAATTAAAAATACTACTATTATTGTTGTCATGATTTTACCTATTCTTTTAGGTTGTTTCATTCTTCCAATTGATGTTGTTATACTTAAAAAAATTAATGGGATAATTATAACTAATAAAAGATTTAAAAATAGATCTCCAAAAGGACGCAATATAGTTGCTTTTTCTTTGAAAACAATCCCAACGATTGCACCAACAATTATAGCAACTAAAAGAATAATTGTTGATTTGTAATTTGATAAAAATTTTTTCATAATACTACCTTCTCTCAAAATAAAGGCAACTAAAAATATAATTATATTTTTAGGATTTTACAGTATTATATTATATGTTTATTTTTGCAACAGTTTTTATTTATTTTTCTGTAACTTGTAACATTTATAAAAAGGACGCATTTTTTTGCGTCCTTTTTATTTTATTATTTTTTTATTGATAAGATTTTGTATTTTGCTAACCCGTCTGGCACTTCTACTTCAACTATATCATTTTTCTTTTTTCCAAGTAGAGCTGCTCCTAATGGTGATTCATTAGAAATTTTATTTTCGGCTAAATCTACCTCTGTTGATCCAACAATTGTATATTCAACTTCTTCGTCAAATTCCACATCAAATACTTTTACAATATTTCCTACTTGAACTGTTTTTGTATCTATTTCTGAATCATCAACAACTTTAGCTAGTCTTAATTTTTTTTCTATTTCAGCAATTTTTTCTTCATTTTCTGCTTGAGCATTTTTTGCTTCGTCATATTCAGAGTTTTCTGATAAATCTCCAAATCCTAAAGCAACTTTTATTCTTTCTGCTATTTCAGCTCTTTTTTCTGTTTTTAAATTTTCTAATTGACGTTCTAATTTATCATAACCTTCTTGGGTCATTATAACTTCTTTTTCTCCCATAATGTTTACCTCCTAAATTATGTAGAATCTATGTACTTACATACTATAGAATAATATTTATGTTTTGTCAAGATTTTATACCTATTTTTTTACGATTGGCACCAACAATTGTATAATAATTTTTAATTAAATGTTTTTTTATTTTATTAAAAACCAATAATTTAATTTTACCATTTATATATTTTTAAATTGATGCAAAAATATTACAACTTACGTATTTAAAAAATTTTTTTTAGATAATAGCTATATTTTTTATTTCTTCTACAGAAATAATTCCATTGTTTCCTATTAAATTTTTTATTTTTAATTTATCTATATTAAATTTATTTTTAATATCTATATCAAAAAACATACTTTCATAAATTATATTTTTATCAAAATTTTCGTATTCTAAAAATTTATCTTCAAAATTAATTTGGTAATAATTTATATTTATTCCTTTAAAAGTTTTATTTTTTATTTTTATTTTTTCTTCTATATTTATAATAATTGCTTTTGTATTTATATTAAATTTATTAATTAATTCATTAGGGAAATCTATGTTTATTATTATATCTGTTTTACTTAAGCTTTTTCTTTTATTATTTGAAATATTAATTGGTATTCCTTCTTCTTCTAATTTATTTTCTAATTTTAAAAATTTTTTAGAATTATTAGTTATAATACTTATTCTTTTAAATATTCCACTTGCTTCTTCTATTATTTTATTATTTATTTGTAAATTTTCATTTACTAATATTGCAACATTTAATTTTTCTAATTTTATATTAAATTGTTTTAAATAATTTAATATATTTTTAATTATATATTTATATAATTTTCTTCCATTATAAATATATAATTGTTTAGCATATAAATAATTTAAAAACTGATTATTTTCCATTATATATTTATCACAAACTATTTTATTTATTTTTTCTTTTTTTAATTTTTTAAATAATTTATTGCTTACTCTTTTATTTAATTTTGAAATATAATATTTATTTTTTTCTTTTTTTATTTTTCTAAAAAACATTTTTTTATATTCAATATATCTAACCATAAAACCCCCAATGTAAATAAAAATCATAAAAAAATATCTAGATAATTTTATTCATCTAGATATTTTTTTATGATTTTTATTTAAATTTCAAAATTGTAATTATTTATCTTACATTTTTTATTTATTATATTCTTCATTTACAAATTCCCAGAAGTTTTCTGTTTCTCTATCTTTTTCCCAAAATGCTATTCCTGCTAATTCGTATTTTTTTGCTAAGTTTATTTTTTCTTTAATTGATTTTTTGTCTTCTATCCACATTTTATAAGTTGCATTATTTTCTTCATATTCTACATAGTCTTGTTTTAAATCTTCGTCCCATTTTCTTTGAGTTCCTTCTGGTATTGTTTCTTCTACATTTTTCATATTAACAACTTTACTTGTTATTTTATCTCCGCTTTCTTTCCATAAACGAGTATATAATGGAATTCCTAAAATTATTTTTTCTTTTTTTACTGCTTCTTGTCCTAGAAATTTATTTATATTATTTTCAACCCAATTATATCCTGCTGTTGTTCCTACTTTATTTCCACCCGTACCATATTGGTCGTATGCCATAAACACTATGTAATCTGAAACATCTGCCAAAGTATCTCTGTCAAAACATAGTGACCAAGTCTCTGAGCCATCTGGTGCTGTTACATCTACTGTAATTGTTTTTCCTATATCTTTAAGTCTTGGTGCAAGCTCTATTATAAATCTTGAGTACACATTTTTATCTTCTTGGTTCATATTTTCAAAGTCTACATTTATTCCATCTACATTATACTCTTCTGCTAATTTTACAATATTATCTATCATATTTCTTCTTTTTGTTTCATCATTTAAAATGTTTTCTGTTGTTGTTAAAAGTGAATTATTTGAAAACATTGGCCATACCTTGTAGCCATTATTATGTGCCCATTCAACATAATTATTTCCATCTTGTTTTGCATTATCTATTATTTCTCCGTTACTTCCTTTTGCTAAAGAAAAGAATGATGGAGAAACTACATTTACTCCTTGCATTTGTTCATTTTGTCTATTTGGAGCTTTTGCAAATTCTGAATAATAATCCCATACCAAATTCACTTTTCCTTGTATTTGTTTTGGCTCACTCATATTTTCTCTTACATATGTTAAATTAGCAATTGCATTTGTTTTTATATATCCTACTATTCCATTTTCTGTTCTTACTTTACTCCATTTTTCTTCTTCAGATATTACAACTATTTTTTCTCCTTTTTTTACTTTTGCAAGCTTTTTAGAAAAGTTTTTTTCTTTAAACCTAACTGCAACATTTTTGCTACAATCTGCTTTTTTTAATTCTCTATCTAAAGAATCTATTATAACTCTATCTGTGGATTTTATATAATTTACTTCTACATTATACACAGATTGTCCAATTTCTGATATTGGAATATAAATTTTTCCTTCTTTTTCTATAACAGTTCCTGCAATACTTACTTTTGAATCATTTATATCTATATTCTTTTTGTCTTTTTGCATTGTTGCAATTTTTGTGTCCGATGTAGTAACTAAAGTAGATGTTTCTTCATTATAGTATATATATTTATCAAAATAATTTTGAACATCTTCTTTTGCTAAATATATTATTCCTTTTTCATCTATATAAACATCTTGCTTCATTTTTGCTGTTACATTATTATTGTTTATTACTAAATTAGTTTTATCTTTTACTTCTCTAGTTAAATAATCTGGAGCTTTTTTATAACCTATTAATAACACTATTGCAAGTAAAATTATTCCTACAATTATTTCAAATATTTTTAATTTTTTATTTTGTTTTGTTCTTTTTTCTTTTCTCATTTTTTACTCCTTAAATTTATATTTTATATATGTATTAATAAATTACCTTAAATATTTTATTATTTTTTTATAATCTTTAATATTTTATATATTTACTTATTTTTTGTCAATGAGAAAAATATTATTAATAAGTAAATTATATAAAATTTTAGGCTTATAATATTTTATGAAATTTTCTTATACTATAAAATATATTTTCCAAAAACTCTTTATTTTTCCAGTATTTTGTAGTATAATAGTACTAGATTGTAAAAAAAGGAGATTCGTTTATGTGGAAATTTTGGCTAGTTATATCTGGAATTTGTTTTGCAATTGAAGCAGTTACTGTAGGATTTTTAATTTTTTGGTTTGGAATAGGAGCTCTTTTAGCACTTGCTTGTAGTTTTATAACAGATAGCATTGTTATACAATCTACAGTATTTGTTGTAAGCTCTACATTATTAATGTTTCTTACTAGACCTTTTGTAAAAAAATTTACAAAAAAAGAAAATGAAATAGAAACAAATGTAAATTCTCTTATAAATAAAGTAGGAATTGTTACAGAAGATATAGATACAATAAATGGAAAAGGACAAATAAAAATAGGTGGTGAAATATGGTCTGCTAAATGCGAAAGCTCTGAAATTATACCTAAAAAAAGCAAGGTAGAAGTTATTTCTATAGATGGAGTAAAAGTTTTAGTAAAACCATTAAAAACACCAGCTAATGTTAAATAGTTTTTTATATTTTATTATGTAGAAGTTGACATCTATGGTAATTCATCTTCTATATTAATTATATTATTATTTATAAAAATTTAAGGAGGTAATGTTATGTTTTTTTTAATTATCTTATTATTAATAATACTATTCATAGCATTTAAAACAATTAAAGTTGTAAAACAATCTGAAGTATACATTATAGAAAGATTAGGTAAATTTCACAAAGTAGCAGAAGCTGGACTTACAATTATTGTTCCTTTTGTGGATAGAGTTCGTAGTGTTGTTAGTTTAAAACAACAAACAATGGATATTCCACCACAAGGAGTTATTACTAAAGATAACGTTACAATTACTATAGATACTGTTGTATTCTACCAAATTACAGACCCTGCAAAGGCAGTATACGAAATTCAATCTTTGAAAAAAGGTATTGAATATTTAGCAATTACAACAATTCGTGATATTGTTGGTAAAATGGATTTGGATGAAACATTTAGTTCAAGAGATGGAATTAATCAAAAACTAAGAGTAAGCAACAGACAAATGGGGATGTAAAATAGATAGAGTTGAAATTAAAGACATTAACCCACCTGCAGATATTCGTGATGCAATGGAAAAACAAATGAATGCAGAAAGAAATAAAAGAGCTTTAATTTTACAAGCAGAAGGAGAAAAACAATCTGCAGTAACATTAGCAGAAGGTAAAAAAGAAGCTGCAATTCTAGAAGCAGAAGCAGATAGAGAATCAAAAATAAGAAGAGCTGCCGGTGAAGCAGAAGCTATTCAAACAATAGCAGAAGCTAAAGCTAAGGAAGTTAAAATGATTTATGATGCAATGAAAAAAGCTGACCCTAATGATAAAATTGTACAATTAAAATCATTAGAAGCTCTTGAAGAAATAGCTCAAGGAGATGCAAATAAAGTATTTATTCCTTTTGAGGCAACAAAAACATTAGCAAGCTTAGGTGCAATAAAAGAAGTTATGAAAGATGAAAAAAAATAATAAAATAAAAAA
>CANRKA010000040.1 GCA_947631025.1 uncultured Clostridia bacterium
GCTAGATAAAGGTTTCTCCATAACTGATATTTCAGATATAACTGGATTAACAAAAGAAGAGATTGAAAAATTAAAATAACTTATTCTTAATAAGAATTTTTCTTAAGCTCTCTATAGAACCACTCTGTTTTTTGATAAAATATTTGATTTTTTAGAATTTTGAATTTTTTATTATCGATATCTCCAAATTTATAATTTTCAATATAAATCTGAAGATATCGATTTTTCATAATTAAAAACAAAAAATATTACAAGTTTCTATTATCTTTCTATCTTTTCCCAACTTTGTTCTATAACGTCTTCTTGTCTTGCTAATCTTCTTACTCTTTTTTCTCCAAATATCTTAAATATAATAGCTTTAAGATTTCGTTTATCCGGTATATATGATATTAATCTTACATATATTGGAATTTTCTTTTTTCTAGCTTTATATTCATTATATGATTCTATATAGTATACATTTTTCTCTCTTGCCCTTCTTAGCATAAATGTTAAAAACTTATCTTTATGCTTATAAAAATAGTCTATATCAAATACATTTTTATATAAATCTAATTTTCCTATAGCATCAAGTTCTAACATTGTTCTTTTACATTTCTCCATACTCACATCGTTATTAGGGCACACATTTAGCCAATTATAAGTAGGCTTGTATTTTGTTATTTCTTTTACTTTTTCTATTCTATTTACTTCTATTCCTGAAGAATAAAAAATCGTATTTTCTGTAGATACACATTGTACAATTAACATATCTGCATAAGTTGTTTCTTCAGACATTTTGGTTTCTTTGAATTCGTATCCTGATGAAAAATAATATTTTGAAAATAATTTTTGCAAAACTAACACACACGATAAACTCCTAAGTGAATGTGTATTAAAATGCCTCATCCTTAAAAATTCGTTCATATTACTATCAACATATACAAATTTAAAATTATTTTGCTTAGCAAATTCCTTTGCCCTTTTTACCATCTTTTTAAATTTCTTTCTTGTTTCTTCTCCCCCTAATTGTCCTAAAGACCCTGCATTAAAAAAAGTTAAATGTGTTATATTGGATTCTTTTTCTTTTAAACTAGTATGTTTTGAAATAGTATAAAAAGAATCTACGCCACAAGATATTGCTGCTCCAACTGCTTTTTGACTATTGTATACTTTATTATCCAATTCAGCTTCTATTTCTATTGTTCTTTTATTTAAAGTTTTGCATAACATTGGAACAAAATATGTCGTCATTTGATAATATAGTCTACTGGAAATTTTATCTTCAACAATTATATCTAATTCTTGTTTTATTGCATATTGTAAAACCACAGTAAGAAAAGCATCTGCTCGTTCAGTTAATATATAATCTTTATATTCTTTGTCAACTTCAAACCATAACAAAAAATCTTCTTTATCTGATTTTATATTAGAGCAAATTCTCGAATTCCCTTCATCTGTTTCTTTCAAAAATATTTTTTCTATTACTAGTTTTTTCATTTTAACTTTCCTTTCCTATTTTTCTACTTTTTATTCTTGATATAAAATCCATCACTAAATTTTTAAAAAATTTAAATTCTTTCTTTTTTCTATATAGTACATAATATATAGTATTTGTAATGGTTCCTGTTAATATTACTTTTATAACGAAATTTAATATCTTTGATAAATTTAAATAATCAATACCTTTAAATATAATATTTAATATTACAATAGATAAAAAAATTAGAAAAATACTTATTACTTTATTAATAAAATATTTTTTTGGAGATATCTTAAAATAACTTTTAAATAATTTATACGGTTCAAACCAATAATTAGTTAGTAATCTAGCTATAGAGCTAGCAATTAAAATTCCAAATACTCCATATATTTTTCCTAATATAATTGATAATATTAAATTAATAATTGCTGTTATTATAAAAATATATTTGGTTTGCTTAAAAAGCCCTGTTGTATTTCTATATACTAATATAATATTTAATTCTCCTAAAATATAAAAATTTAATACAATCGAAAATAAAACCCATCCATCAAATAAATAATTTTTCCCAATCCATAATTCTATAAATGGATTAAATAAGCAGTATAATGCAACAGCACAAAAACTAAATAACCAGTTTGAAAAAAAGTCCAATCTCCAAAAAGTTTCTAATTTTTTTTCTTTATTTCCTATAGCATTTAAATTTCCAACACTTGCCGTTATAGAATTAAAAATTATATTAGTAAATCTATTTATTGCAGATATTATCAAACAATAATTAGAGTAAAGTCCGACATTAATAGTACCACATATTACAGACATTAATATATTGTCAGTACTATTCATTACAGTCCCGCCAAATTTGTATATAGCCATAGATTTTATATTTTCTACTAATTTTTTCTTTTCTTTTTTGTCTAACTCTTCTTTACTAAATGCATATGGGTACATTTTCTTTGCTAACTTTGCTCCATACAAATTTGAAAGGAAAGTAGTCATTACTTGTATTATTAAATATACTACGAAATTTTTTAAAGTGATTAAGCTTATAATTTGTAATATATTCTTCAAAATGATAAAAAAGGTATTATATTTACTTATTTTATACATGTTTTGACTAGCCGTAATTATAGCTACTCTGCTTGCTAATAAATATGAACATACTGAATCTGCTAAAAAAATCAAATAATAAACTAATATATTATCTATTTCAACATTTGTATTAACTAAGTATTTTAAAAAAGGTATAAATGCTATTCCCAAAACTAATACAACAATGGCCAAAATATTATAAATCTTCTTATAATAACTCATTAAAGCCGCTACTTTTTTCTCATCTTTTTCTGCAATTGGCTTATACATACTATATATTATAGCTGTTCCAAACCCTAATTCTGCAATTGCTAAAATAGCTAAAATATTTGTAAAAAGTCCATTTATTCCTAACAAATTAGCATCTAATGTTTTTATAAATACTGTTCTTGTGATAAATGTAAAAATCAAAGTTACTATTTGCTCTACTACGCCAAATGTCATATTATTTAGTGACTTTTTCACTCTACTTTCCATTAATTTTTCCTCTCTTATATTGTTTCATTTATTGTATTCCTAACGCTTGCTTTAAGAATTTTATTGATTTTTCCCTTTCTTTTTCTAAAATTTCATAAACTTCATCATAGTTAATTCTTTCTTCTAAATCTATATTTTCTATACTTCCATTATCAATAATTCTATCTTTTAACTTTAAAATATCCAATAAATCGTAAATTCTAGAATTCATATTTCCACGTGTAAATACAAAAAATTGTTTTTTATTTAATATAGCAAAAACTGTTCCATGAAATGAATTAGTCAAAACATAATCAGAATTTTTTATTAACTCTACAAATTCTGAAGGTCCTGCATCATTAATATTTTTTATTTCGTTTTCAAAATTCTTTTTATAAGATATTTCAATTATTTTCATGTTTAGTTTTTTAGATATTTTTTCAATGCTGTCTAAAACACTTTTATTAGCACCCAACGTATATGAAAATATATATTTTTCATTAGTTATTATCTTTTTATTTATAATCTTGTCCCATTCTTTGTCTGAAAGTAATAACGCTGGATCTAATACATTTTCTATTTCTTTGTTTGTTAACTTACTATATAAATTAACTCCTGTTTTTTCTCTTATAGAAATATAATCTAAATTATTTAACCATTTACTTATCTGCCCTTTTTCTTCCTCATTAATAATATCTCTTCCTATACTTGCTGCATATACTATTTTTTTTTGATTACCTGCAAAGTCTAGAAAAAACACTCCCCTATCTTCTATCGGTATTTTTTGATTCCATATTTGATCACTACCAGCAATAAAAACATCATAATTACTACTCTGTTTTTTTAGTTCTTTAATATTTTTAGTTTTTTTTGTTAATTTAAAGTATTCTTTTTTGAATTTCTTAAACTTTTTATTCCTTTTATAATATATAAAAGTTTTTATTATTCTTTTTATACTTATTTTATTTTCGCTTAATTGATAGTTAATATGAGTTACATCTATTCCCATTTTTTCTAATTGTTCTTTTAAAGCATAAGCCTGTAAAGTTCCTCCATAATTATTTCCTAATAAAGTTACTATCCCTACACGCATTTAATTTTCTTCTCCCTATATTTTATATTTTTTTAAATATACATAATACGCTAATGGAATTGATAATATCATTAAAATCTTATGTGATGATTTTTTTATATAACCTTTTTGCTTAGCTAACCAATTCCCTAACACTATTTTTGCACACATTTTTAATTTTTGTTTTATTCCTTTTGCAAACTTTAATTTTTGCTCAGCTACTAATATATATCCTTTAGGATTATCTCTTATCATCTTAGCGGAGTTTGCTGTATAACCATCTTCTAGATATTCACATACGCAAATTCCTTCTTGTATTATAGCCAATTCTCCTTCTTGATCAATTTGATCATATATATATCCTTCTGGTATAAATTTTTCTCCTTCAATTTTTGGAAATTCATACTTCTTTATTATATTTGTTCTAAATACTAGTGTTGTATCTCCTTTAAATTTATATTTTAAATATAGTTTTTGCAACGTAGTATATTCTATATTTTTAGGCATATTAGTTCCGCCTACTGTATTTCCATTTTCGAATATTTTTGTTCCTATAAGCCCTACACAATTTTTTACTAATTTTTCATTTTTCCATTTTCTTTCTATAATCTCTACTGCTTCATTTATTAAATAGTCATCAGAATCAACACATACAAATAATTCTCCTTTTGCTTCTTTTACGCCTTTGTTATGAGCCATCATTTTTCCTTGATTTGTCTGTTTAAAATAACGTATCTGTATTTTTTTCTCTTCAATCCATTTTTTTACTAACTCCTCTGTATTATCCTTAGATCCATCATCAACAATAATCCATTCAAAATTTTTATTAGTTTGTTTTAATAAGCTTTCATATACTCTTGATAATATATATGCCCTATTATATGTAGGGGTAAATATTGTTACCATAAATATCCTTCTCCTTATTTTATTCAAATATTGTTATTGCTGGAATACTTTTGTTTCCACTAGTTCTATATTCTGCTAAGCCTTTACTTTCGCTTACAAATCCAAAAATAAAATACAATGCACATGTTAGTAATAATACTATTATTCTGTTTTTTTGTTTGTTCAATAAATATATTAATTCGGGAATAATTAATAGTTCATACATATCAAAATATATACATAATCTAGCTATATATACATATTTGTATGAACACATCATAAGTAACATAGAAATAAAACTATATACATATATTATTTCTAACTTTTTATCTCTCTTTATTATTTTTCTGTATTGCGTTGCTATTAGGATGATTGGTAATGACATTACTATTATTCTTATAATTTTCACGCCACGTCCTTCATTAATAAATCCTTCATAATATCCAGATAACTTAACAAAAACATTGCTTAACTTTAAAATTATTGTTGAAAAAGCAATATAGAATATAATACCACCTATTATCATTCCTAAATATAATTTCTTTTTGTTTTTTATTCGTACTAACCAATACATTGGTAACATTATTATTGCTGAAAAATGAATTGAAGTTGCAATTAGTACACATATTATATATTTAATCATCTTCTTATCTATAACATAATTTATTCCTTGAAATAAAATAGCAGCTGCCAAATATTGTCTCATCCCATTAAAAGCACTACTATATGTTCCCATAGTAATATATAGAAATAATGTAAAATTAAAATATCTACTATGCTTGTATAAATTTTTTACAATTAATATGTTTGTTACTATTGCACAAAACAATATAATTGCTTGGTTATTAGATGTAATATTAGTTAATAAATAGTTTATTAACCAATACCCTATTTCTCCAGTATCACTTCTAGCTTGTATTCCTGTATTTGCAACTCTGGTAAAATAATTTCTATATAATGTTTCATCTATTGACTTATATGATAGATCCCTAAATCCCGCTACTACTATTAAGATAATTATAATTATCCATAAGGCTATTTTTCCCGGCTTGTTTGTTTTTTCTTCTCCTTCTTTTTTCCCTTTATTATTTAAAAGAGTTCCTATTATACTTATCAACATGACAATTGTTAATACTATTACATATACTGTATTCATTTGTTTCTCCCTTTTAAAAATTCATATACATATTTTCCATATCTTTGGCTATTTCTTTTACATCATATTTTTTTTGTTTAATTTTGTCAATTATATCCATTCTCTTGTAGTTTTTATTTTTATAGACTTCTTTTGCCCAATCTTTTGGTGTTTTATTCAATGGATAAAATTCTAATAAATCTGTTATCTTTGCTTCTTCTGCAACTACTCCTTTACTTGTTATACATCTCAATCCTGAAGCCTGCGCTTCTATGAGTACAATTCCTAATCCTTCAAAGTGTGATGGTAACACAAAGAAGTCCATTGCTTGCATAAGTTCATTAACATCTTTTCTGTCTTCAAGTATTATTACTTTATTCTCTATGTTGTATTTACTTATATATCTTAAAACCTTATTCTTCAGGTTTCCCTTGCCAATCATTAATAATTTTGAATCTTTATTTATTTTTACGAATTCGTTAAAAATTTTTATTAGAAAAATAGGATTTTTTTGGAAACAAAGTCTTCCTACATTTCCTATAACAAAAGTATTTTTATTTATTCCAAACTGTTTTCTTACTTTTTCTCTAGTTTTTGCATTAAATTCAAATTTACTTGAATCTATTGCGTTGTTGATAACTTTAAAATCTGCTTTTTTACCAAATAAAAATCTTCCTGCTTCCTTAGAACAGGCAAACTTATAATTTGCATTTTTTTCTAATTTTGTCCCTAAAAACATTTTATAAATATTTACAAAACAATTTTTTCCGTATTTATTATTATGACTATGAGCTATTCTTATAGGTATTTTCGCTTTTTTTGCTCTTTCTAAAATCAAACCTGAAACTTGATTTATATGAGAATGTATAATTTTATATTCCTTATGCTCCTTAAAAAATTCATCTAAGTTATTTACATATTTTCTTTGTCCTACTTTTTGTAACGCTGATATATAATATATTTTTCCTCCCAAAGCTTTTATTTCTTCGTCAAATACACCTTCTCTATTTACTAAAAAATCAAATTGGACTTTAGTTCTATCTATATTTCTATAAATATTCATAAGAAAATTTTCAGTTCCTCCTTGAACCATTCCTCCAACAACATGTAATACTCTAATTACTTCTTTCATACTTTATTCTCCATATAATTATTTCATTATTTCTAAACATTGCTCAATACCTTCTGTGAAGTTATAACAAGGATGCCACCCTAATTTCTTTAATTTATCTTCATTTAAGATAGATTTGGTTACTTTATTATAACCTTTACTTTCTTTCTTAGTTGGAGTCTTAAATATAACTTTTGTGCTTGACTTCTTTGCTATTATCTGCGCCATTTGTTTTATTGTTATGATAGACTCTTTATTTGCTATATTATATGCATTAGTATTTTCACCTTTTGTTAATATTGTTAAAATTCCTGTAACACAATCTAATACATAACAATATGAACGTAACTGTTTCCCAGCACTTTTCATTATAATATCCTCTTTTTTTAATGCATTCCTAATAAATTGTGCTGAAACTCTACTGTCTTTTTCTGTTTGAGTAGGTCCGTATATATGGCAAGGTCGTGCTATAACTGTTTGAATATTATATTGCTCACTATATGATATACACAAAGTTTCTGCAGATAACTTGCTTAACGGATAACAACTTCTAATATCCATCGATTTTACTCTTCCAACATAGTTTTCATCAAAAGATTCTATCTCTTCGCTACCTTCTCCATAAACTTCACCTGATGAAATATACTCGACTTTTTTACATTTATGTTTAATAGCAAATTTTAGAATATTATTTACCCCTATAAAATTTCCAAGCATTGTACCAACTGGGTCATTTGCATAAGCTTGTGGATGAGCGTTACTTGCTGCATGAATAATATAATCTATATTTTCATCATACTTAATTTCATTAGTAATATCTTGTTCTATTATTTCGCAATTTTCATATTGTTTAATTCTAGATAATGCTTTTTGTTTATCTCTTACCATTGCAATAATCTTTATGTTATATTTTTCATTACAATTTAAGTAATTTAACAAATCTATAATTGCAGATCCTATTAACCCATTCGCTCCTGTTATTAAAATTTTTTTATCTTTTAGCTCTAAAAACTTATTATTTTTTAACACTTTTTTTATATTATCGTTATATAATTTAATATCTTTTATCATTACTTTATCCAATCTGGCTTTTTAGTTTTTAATAAAGCCTTAAAAATTTCAATATCGTCTGGCGTTGTTAACTTTAAATTTTTTTCTGACCCAGTTGAAAAATAAATTTTCTTTCCTAATTCTATATATAAAGTACAACTTGCAACAGAATCAGTAATTCCTCTTTTTTCAGCTTCTTCATGTGCTGATAAAAGATCTCCTAATCTGAAAGCATGTGGTGTTTGAGTTCTTTTTAAATATTTTCTATCAATTTGATGTTCAGAAGATAAGTTATCTTCCGTTTTTAACATAGCTTCTACACATGGAATTGCTGTTATTGCATTTCCATAAGTTATACATTTTGCTATATTATCCGAGATAATTTCTTCTGAAACCATTGGCCTTGTCCCATCATGAACAATTACTATATCATCTTCGCTGTAACTCTCTTTCATTCTAATAAGCCCTTTTTTTATAGATTCTTGTCCATTTTTTCCACCTTCAATTATATCAATTAACTTAGTAATATTAAATTGTTTTGCATATGACTCTAATATATTTTCCCATCCTTTCAAGCATGTTACAATTATTCCATCTACATTAGGATGTTTTTGGAATGCTTCCATAGTATATATAATTACTGGTTTATCTTCAATATTTAAAAATTGCTTTGGTATATCTTGTTTCATTCTTGTTCCAGAGCCAGCTGCCGTTAAAATTGCTATATTCATATTTTTTCCCCCTTTATTTTATCAGTTTATCTATATATTTCCTTGCATTTCCATCATTCACAACATATTTTTTAAAAAATTTTTCAGTTTTTTTAGATTGTAACTCAAAATCACAATTAATTAATTCATCTAATAGTTTGTCTTCTTCTCTACATATTCCATTAGGTAATTCTTTCTCTATATCTATGCAAAAGCCTCTTCTATTTGAATATTCTTCGAAATCATAAGCATAACTATAGATTGGTCTTTTTAATATAGAGTAATCAAACATTATACTTGAATAATCTGAAATCATTATATCTGATATTTTCATTAACTCATTCAAGTTATCATAATCTGACACATTATATATAAATTCATCATTTTTTATCCCCAAAACATTACTCACTTCATAGTGGGCTCTGAATAATAATATATATTTATCTGCCAATTTTTCTTTCCACTTTTTTATATTAATTGGTGGTGCTAATATACATCCGTTCATATCTCTACTATATTCTCTAAAAGTAGGTGCATATATTATTACTTTTTTATCAACTGGAATCTTTAATTTTTCTTTTATTTTTTTTATCTCATCTTGTTTCACGAAAAATAACTCATCATTTCTTGGCAATCCTACTAAAACTACATTTTCTTTAGGAATTTCAAAAGTTCTAGAATGAACTTCTACATCAGTTTCATTTTGGGCATACATAACATTACACTTAGATGACTTAAATTTAAATGCCGTTTTAGGTGCATCTGTTCCTTCTGTTTTTATTACACTTCCATGCCATGTATTAATATAAAAAGTCTTTTTATTTTTAAATTTTAATCCTCTTTCTATTGCAGAGTTAGTTATCCAATATTTTGCTTTTAATGCTATAATAAAATATTGTAAAGTATCTATTTTTATCTTTGTTGCACCTTCAATATCAAACCTTTCAGGATTTTCAAATGCCCAATATATTTTGTACTTTTCATATTTTTCTTGAGTTTTCATATATTCAAATATAACTCTTGGACTATCATCATATTTTTTTCCACCAAAAGAATTTATTAAAATCACATCATCTTGTACTTTTATAAATAATCTAAAAATTTTTAAAATTAATCCTAAAACCAAGCTATAAATTTTATATATGTATATATGCTGTTTTAATAAATTCTTTAATTTATTTTTCATTATTATATATTTCCTCCATTTCTTGCAATACATTCTCTAATTTATAATCATCTACTTTATATCTGCTTTCAATTGATTTACCTGTCATAATATTTTTAATTTTTTTATATAGTCCTTCTACGTCTCCTATCTCTACACAATTATCCACTAAATCTCTATTGCCTCTACAATTTGTTACTACCATAGGAAGTCCTGACATCATTGCTTCTATTATGTTTACTGGTAATCCTTCTTGTCTTGATGTAGATACTGCTAAATTAGATATTTTCATTAATTTAGGTATATCCCTTCTATATCCCAAAAATTTAATTTGCTCACTTATATTTAAATCTTTTGCCATTTG
>CANRKA010000041.1 GCA_947631025.1 uncultured Clostridia bacterium
CAGCTCCATCAAGAACCTTTAAAGATCTTTGAACTTCTACTGTAAAGTCAACGTGCCCTGGTGTATCTATAATATTTATTCTATTACCATTCCAGAAACAAGTTGTACAAGCAGATGTTATTGTTATACCTCTTTCTTGTTCTTGTTCCATCCAGTCCATTGTAGCAGCACCTTCGTGAACTTCACCTATTTTATGAGTTTTACCTGTATAAAATAATATTCTCTCTGTTGTAGTTGTTTTTCCTGCATCTATATGAGCCATTATTCCTATATTTCTTGTTTTTTCTAGTGGGTATGCTCTTCCTGCCATTATTTTATTTCCTCCTCTCGTTAAAATCCGTTAAATTATTTATTATTATTTATTAAATTTTAAATTTATATCAACAACAAAATTATGCGGGTTGCTGTTTTTTAAGTCAAAATCCTACCATTTATAGTGTGCAAATGCTTTATTAGCTTCTGCCATTCTATGTGTATCTTCTTTTTTCTTAAATGCTCCACCGTTTTCATTTATTGCATCTATTATTTCTCCAGCTAATTTTTCTGCCATTGTTTTTTCGTGTCTATTTCTTGCATATGTAACAAGCCATCTTAAACCTAAAGTTTGTCTTCTTTCTGGTCTAATTTCTAATGGAACTTGATATGTTGCTCCACCAACACGTCTTGCTTTTACCTCAAGAACTGGCATTATATTTTCTAATGCTGCTTCAAAAACCTCTAGTGGGTCTTTTTGTTCTTTTTCTTTTATAATGTCAAATGCATCATAAACGATTTTTTGAGCTAAAGATTTTTTACCATCTAACATTATATTATTTACTAGTTTTGTAACTATTTTACTATTATAAATTGGATCTGGTAAAACATCTCTTTTTGCTATATTTCCTCTTCTTGGCACTATTCTTCCCTCCTATTCGTCGCATTTTATGCTTCTCATTTTGCACTTATATTTTTTTAAAACTGCCATAACGATACAAACATAAATATGCATTTTATTTTAATTATTCTGCAAATTATGCAGAAAGGTACTCTGAAAGGTTTAGCCCTTTCCGTATAGTGCTATTAATCTATTCTAAATTTAAGTACCCCTAAGTTTAGTTAGAATAACAAACACCATAATTTTAATTTTTTAACTTTTTACTATTTTGGACGTTTAGCTCCATACTTTGAACGCGCTTGCATTCTATCTTTAACACCTGCTGTATCTAATGTTCCTCTTATAATGTGGTATCTAACACCTGGAAGGTCTTTTACTCTTCCTCCTCTAATTAAAACAACACTGTGTTCTTGTAGATTATGTCCTATACCTGGAATATAAGATGTTACTTCGTATCCATTAGACAATCTAACCCTAGCAACTTTTCTTAATGCTGAGTTAGGTTTTTTTGGTGTTACAGTTTTAACAACTGTACAAACACCTCTTTTTTGTGGAGCTCTGTTATTTGTTAATCTTTTATTTTTAGAGTTCCATCCATGTTGTAATGCTGGTGAGTTTGATTTTGCTTTTGATGTTTGTCTTCCTTTTCTAACTAATTGATTAATTGTTGGCACTTAAATTTCACCTCCTAAAAAAAATATTAAACCGTTACGGATGTGCATATTTACACATTTTTCCATAACGGTTTATATTTTATCATTTTTATACTAACATGTCAATATTTTTTCCTTTATTTTTTAGATATCCGTAAGCTTTTAATGCTCTCTTTCTTCAATTTCTTGTGAAGTTTCTTTTTGTTTTAAAGTATTAGGATCTACTCTATATTTTTCTCTATCTTCTAAAACATACTGTTTTAGCTTATTATAATCTTTTTCTGCATAACTTCCTTTTATTTTTGCACCTATTGGGGCTGTTTGTAATGTTTTATTTTTATCAAAAATTTTTCCTAAAATTGTTCCCCCACACTTTTCTTCATCTTTTGTATATTTACGAAGTAGTATCTTTTTTATAGGGCTTAGTCCAGATAAACTATGTGTTAAATCAAAATTAAATTGTTTTAAGCTAAATATGCTTTCTATATAGTTTCTAATTTGTTTTTCATCTCCATTAAGTGCATATATTACAGCAGGGTTAAGCTTTCTCATTAAATATATTTGTTCTAGTTTCACAAAAATTATATCATCTTCATTATCTTCTTTACATATTTCCTTGCATATTTTTTTAATATTGTTTTTTTCAAATATTAATTTTTTATTTTCCATTATTTTATCTAAAGATTTTTGTATATAACCATTTTCATATTCACATATTAATGAGTTATTGCTTTCTGAAATATTAATTTTTCTTAAATTTTCTACTTTTTTTGTATTATTATTGTTGTTATTATTATTGTTATTGTTGTTATTATCTAATGTATTATTTGTTTTTAAAGTATTTTTAACAACTTTATCTTCTTTAAGATTTGGAATAGCAAAATTATCTTCATTAGTATTTAAGTGTGTATGTTTATAATCTTTTGATATATTTTCTAAAATGTTATTATCTTTGCCTATATTTTTTACTTCATTATCTACTTTTTTAGGTTCTTCAGTTTTATTAATTTCTATTTTTGGAACTTTAACATCCAATGGTTCTACATTTAATCTAGCATTTTTATAATCTCTAGCTATATCTAAAATAATTTTGTCCCCTAATATTTTTAAATCATCTTTTTTTAGTTTATCGTTTTCTTCTATATTATTATCTTTGTTAGCTTCAGCTTTATATTCTTGCTTTTCTTGCTCTACTACTTCTGCTTTTTCTACTTCTTCTAATTCTTCTTTATCATTTTTAATATATTCTTCTATATTAAACTCTTCTAAAGCATTATTAATTTCATCTAATTCGTTATTTTTTGTATATATAACATCTTCTATATCTAAAATTTCGTCTTTTAAATTACCAGCTTTTTCTATTCTAGCTTGTTGAATTTTATCAGAATTTTTTACATTGTTTTCTTTATCTCTTTTAATTAAATTATCAAAAAAATCTATTTCTTTTTGCACTTTTTCTTTTTTCTCTTCAAGCTCAGAAATTTCTAGTGTTAAATTTTCTTTTTTAGTTGTTAACTCTTCAAATTTATTATCCATTTTAGTTTTTACCTTGTCATATTCTTTTTGAGCTTTTTCAATATTTGTCCTTAAAACTTGAGCTATTCCAGTGTCTTCTCCAAGTTGTTTTATATCTTCATAACTTTTATTTAAGCTTTCTAATTTAGTTTTATTTTCTTTAAATTCGTTTACTAAATTTTTAATTTCTTCCATTTTTTCCTCCTAAAAAAAATAATCACTAATATTATACCATATTAAAACATTTCTCGCAAATTTTCTAAGGCTCTTTCTCCTAATTTTTTATATTTAAGTTTTTTATCTTTTATTTTTTCATTTAATTCTGGTAAAATTCCAAAGTTTGCATTCATTGGTTGAAATTTTTTATTTGGAGTTGAAATATATTTTGCTAAAGCTCCTATTATTGTAGTTTCTGGAAAAGTAATTTTTTCTTTTTCATTAAATTTTCTTATTGCATTTATACTAGCTACCATTCCTGACGATATAGATTCAACATATCCTTCTACACCAGTAATTTGTCCTGCAAAAAATATATTGTTATTTAGTTTTAAATTATATGTTTCGTCTAACAAAACACTTGAATTTAAATATGTATTTCTATGCATTACTCCATACTTTATAAATTCAGCATCTTCTAACCCTGGTATTAAGCTAAATACTCTTTTTTGTTCTCCAAATTTTAAGTTTGTCTGAAATCCTACTAAATTATACATACTAGCACATTTATCATCTTGCCTTAATTGTATAAGAGCATATGGTCTTTTTCCTGTACGAGGGTCATCAAACCCTACAGGCTTTAATGGTCCATATCTTAATGTATCTATTCCTCTTTTTGCCATTACTTCTATTGGCATACATCCTTCAAAAATTTCCTTTTTTTCGAACTTATGAAGCTCAGCTATTTGAGCATTTACAAGTTCATTCCAAAAATTTTCATATTCTTCTTTATTCATGGGTAAATTAATATAGCTTTTTTCTTGAGTTTCTTGCCTATTTATCCAATCTTCTATAGATTCTTCTTTTTTCTTTTCCTGCTCATATCTATTTCCGAAAAAAGGCTATATCAAAATTTATACTTTCTTTGCTAACTATTGGTGCTGCTGCATCATAAAAATATAGTTTTTCTTCTCCTGTAATTTTAGATATTGCTTTTGCTAAATTTTCTGAAGTTAGTGGTCCTGTTGCTATAATTGTTATTTCATTGTTTTGAATCATTTTAGTAAGTTTTTCTTCCGTCACCTCTTCATTTATTATTTCTATTAAACTATTTGATTTTATTTCTTGTGTTACAACTTTAGAAAACTCTTCTCTATCTACTGCTAAAGCCTGACCTGCAGGCACACTTGTCTTATCTGCTATTTTTATAAGCAAAGAATCTAATAATCTTAGTTCTTCTTTTAAAACACCACACGCATTTGTAAGTAAATTAGATTTAAATGAATTACTACATACAATTTCTGCTAAATTTTTATTTGAATGAGCAGGTGTATATTTATTTGGTTTCATTTCATATAGTCTTACTTTTATTCCTTTTTTTGCAATTTGATATGCAGCCTCACTACCTGCTAATCCTCCACCAATTACATTTATATGTTTTTCCATTTTTTTGTTCCTTTTCTCCATATTTTATTTAAATTTAATGTTATTAAATTGTAAGGCTTAGACTTTCATTTTGCCCCACTAATATATTTTTTATTATTAATAAGTAAAGCCCTGCCTTTGTATATACAATTTTACATTTGTTAGCTATATTTATGAAAATAATTGCATTATTTCGTCCTTGCTTAATTTGCTTATAAATTTAGTTTCTGTATCTAGTACATCATCAATTAATTTTGATTTTTTTTCTTGAAGCTCATATATTTTTTCTTCTATTGAATTTTTTGTAATTAATTTATATACCTGTACATTATTTTTTTGTCCTATTCTATATGCCCTATCTGTTGCTTGATTTTCTGCAGCTAAATTCCACCAAGGATCATAATGTATTACTATATCTGCACCTGTTAAATTTAGTCCTGTTCCTCCCGCTTTAAGTGAAATAAGAAATACCTTAACATTTTCATTTTTATTAAAGTTTTCTACTAAATCTATTCTTTCATTAACATTAGTTTGACCTGTTAATTTATAATATTTAATATTTTCTTTTTTTAATTCATCTTCTATTATATTAAACATTGACGTGTAACTAGAAAATAATAAAATTTTATGTCCAGATTGTATTCCATCTTTTATTATTTCTATACATTGCTTTAGTTTACTACTGCCATTATTATAATTTTCTATAAATAAACTTGGATGGCAACATATTTGTCTTAATCTAGTTAATAATGCTAATATCTTTATTTGAGACTTTTCCAATCCTTTTACATTTACTTCTTCTAATATTTCTTTTTTTGCCTGCGCTAAATATGAAAGATATACTTTTTGTTGTTCTTCTTCCATTTCGCTATTTAAAATTGTTATTGTTTTTTCTGGTAATTCTGTTAATACCTCTTTTTTTGTTCTTCTTAAGATAAATGGTTCTATTAACATTTTTAAATTTTTCATAGAAAATTCATCATCTTCTTTTGCTATTGGCAATTCAAAAAGCTGTTTAAATTTATTATACTTATATAAATATTCTGGCATTATATAGTCAAAAATTGACCATAATTCTGCTAAAGAATTTTCTATTGGAGTACCTGTTAAAGCAAATCTTGTTTCTGCAGATAAGCTTTTTAATGCTTTTGCATTTTGAGTATTACTATTTTTTATATATTGTGCTTCATCTGCTATTGCATATTTAAAATTGAAATTCTTTTCTTTATATAATTCAATATCTCTTTTTAGCAAATCGTAAGATGTTATAATTACATCATATTTTTCTATACTATTTATTTTTTCTTTTCTTGTTTGAGAATTACCATTTACTATTAATGTATCTATACTAGGAGCAAATTTTTCTATTTCATTTTTCCAATTCAATGTTAATGAACTTGGAGCTATAACAATAGATGGAATAGTATTTTTGTTTTCCTCTTTATATTTTAATATTAATGAAATTATTTGTATTGTTTTACCAAGTCCCATATCATCTGCAAGTATTCCACCTAAGTTATATTTTTCTAAATTATTTAACCATGTGAATCCTTTTTTTTGATATTCTCTTAACGTACCTT
Organism: uncultured Clostridia bacterium; assembly: GCA_947631025.1. Taxonomy (GTDB): domain Bacteria; phylum Bacillota; class Clostridia; order TANB77; family CAG-508; genus Merdicola. Next base: position 6,204 of record CANRKA010000041.1, read on the forward strand.
TTAATTTGTTTGGAATTTCTAAATATTCATCTACCTTATCTTTAGAAATTTCTTTTATAAGATTTTTATAACTACTATCTTTTTTTATAGAATCTATTTTTAAATTTTCTAAAAGTTTTTCCATATACATACTTCTGTATATGGGCAATTTTATAATTCCTTTTTCTATTTCCTCATAATTAATTCCAAATCCAGTTTCAAAACTATTTAAAAATTCAATATCTTTATTATCTTGTAAATTTAAAAAGCTACCATCTTTTAACCTATAATATTTTTTTCTTAAAGTATATTTTTCTAAAATATCTTTTAACTCTTTTTTATCAAACTGAAAATTTTCTATATCTATTACTAATAAATTATTTTCAATTCTTACTCCTATATTTTTTATTTTTGGGTCTCTAATTTTTTTTGTTTTAAAATTTTCTGTAACTAATACCTCAAATTTTTGCATATACATTTCAACTTCTTTTGTTAAAAATTTATATATTGCATCATCTGATGGTAAAATAAATCTTTTATTTTTGTTATCTAACATAAACCCTGTATTTCTAAAAATATTTAATACTTCTGTTTCTTTTACACCATTTCTTAATATATTAATTTCATTATTTTTTAAAACTGGATTAAATTCAGTATTTCCGTAACAAAATTTAACATCTGCAATTATACAATTATTTTCATCATAATCTAAATATACCTTTACTCCAAGTTTTTCCGGTATATATTTTTTTATTTCTTCTTTATTTATATTTATAATTAGATTATCTTTTATTTTTGGTTCTATTAAAATAAAAAAATCTGATAAATTATTTTTATTTAATAATATTTCATTTGTATAATTTTTCTTAAAAATATTTAATAATTTAAATACGCTATTATTAAAGTTAGCATTAACTCTATAAATAAACTCGTCTATAAAAATATAATTATAATTATTTCCTTCTAATAAAAAGTAATTATAATTGTTAATATTATGTGTTAATAAAAATTCATCTTCATTTATTTTATTTAAATAAAATTCTATATTTGGTTCATGTGGAATAAGTTTTATTTTTGTTATTTCCCCATCTTTTTTTATTTCTACTGTTTTTCCTTTTAATATTTCAAAAATTTCATCTAATGCTTTTTCATTTAACCAAATTGTACTTTCACTTAATTTTTTCCCGTAATATCTATGTATATATTTTCCAGCATCATTTGCATATTTTATTATATCTGCATACTTTAAGATAAATTCTAAAATTTCTTTACTATCTTTTTCAAAATTTTCTTTATTATGAACAAACTCTAAATTATTTTCATATTTATATTTTTTATTCTTTTTTATTCTTTCGTAAAATTCTGGAATATTTTTTATTTTATAATATTTATCTTTTCCTATTTTAAATTCAACAAGTATTTTATTATAAATTTTATCATAATAAAACATTGGAATAATTTTTATATTATTATATTCCAAAGTATTTTTTTCTATATTTTTTTCACTTTCTATTATTTCGTCTGAATAAAATGAATTAATTATTTGTTTAAAATTTCTATATTTATTTTTTTCTTCCACTTTTTTTCTCCTAATTTATTCTAGCAATTAATTATACTATATTTTTATTAGATAAACAAGTGGTAAAATAAAGAATAATGAATAACTAAATGCAATAATTTGCAAAAGAAAAATATATGTTTTATTAAAACATATATTTTTTCTTGTAATTCACTCAAATTTACAAACGAAAAAAGTTTTATTGTACTCTATCTTCTAAATTTATTATTTGTTTTTTTAGTAAATATACATCATACACATTCCAAATTGTCCAGTCATAAGCCCATGACTTTTGTTTTCCAAATTTTAATGTTCCTGCATTTTGGTCATATGTTTTCGTCATCTCACTTGCTTCTTCTGCATCACATCTTTGTTCATAATCAATTCTTTTATTCTGTATAAAAAAATTATCTATAGTTAAATTTTGATATCCATCTATTTGAGTTGCTGATACAGTTTGTTCATATCTTGAACTTAAATTTCCTTGAACTAAAACCTTATATGTTGATACTCCTTCTTCAAATTTATCTCTTGCTATTTGTTTTATAATATTTGCCATTTCTTCTGCTGTTTTTTCTTTTATTGAATTTTCTTCTATATCTTCTATTCCATATTCTTTTATTGCTTCCGATAATTTCGTTTTAAAATACTCTAAATCTTCATTTTCTCCTATAGAGCCACTATTTTTTCCTTGCATCTCAATTACATTTCTTTTTATTGCATATAAATCAAATCTATTATAAAAAGTCCATCTAGTCTTTTGTACATACGATTTAAGCATTCCAAGATTTAATGTACCTGTTGTTTTGTCATATGTTATTTTCATATTAGGTATATCTGCTCCATCACTAACATTTACCCACAACATGTTTTTATTCCCTAATATAAAATCTTCTGCATCAAAATTTTCATATCCTTCAATATTTTTTAGTGATAATGATTGCGCATATCTTGATGTTAAATCTGTTTTCAATTTTACTATATTTGATTCTGTTCCTTCTCTATAATTTTTATCTGCTAATATCTGTATGTTACTTATATAATCTTCTACTGGTTGTTTATATGATGTTTTTACTCCTAATTCTGTTAATTGTTTTGCTATCTGTTTTTTATATTTTGTTACCTCTGAATCTTCTTCCTCTATTTCGTTACTTACATTTTCTTCATTTTCTGTGTTTACATCTATTTTTTCTCCATATACTTCTTTCTCATATTCTTGTATATTTTTAAAATCTTCTTCCTTTGTTGTTTCTGTTATTTCTCCTTCTAATATTTTTTCTATTTTTCCACTTTTGCCTATTA
>CANRKA010000042.1 GCA_947631025.1 uncultured Clostridia bacterium
TCTGCCTAGCTGCTATTGTGATTACTGCAATGCAACTGTAATGAACCTAGTCCAAAAAAGAAAATTTTTCTTTTCCTCGCAAGAGGTTTCTTTTTTTTATAAATTTTATTATAATTTTGTTACAATTTATTAAAAATATGATATACTTAAATAAATTGATTGATATTTGTATCAGTCGCCCAAGAGAGCTGACGAGTTGTAAATATCTAGTCGTTGGCACCAATAATTTAAAAAACTGCTAGAAATAGCAGTTTTTTTATGCTTTAAATTGAGCATACACGCTCTGTACACGCTTTATATAAAATAAAAAGCAAAAGGCTTATTTGAAATACCTACAATATAATAAATAAAAATTTCAAATTATTTAATATATAAGCAAAATATATATTTATACAATTTGAAATTTTGTGTAAAATATGGTATAATATGATTATTAAATTATTAGGAGGTGCTGTGCTATGACAATAATAAACAAAACAGCTGTCGCCTTGAAAATCTTAGGTGACGATCTTAACCCCGGAGAATATCGAGAATACGAAGAAGTAATTTCGCGCAATACATTGCGTATTTACTCTTCAATTGGAAATTGTGTTATTCTAACTGAATATGGACAAAGAACTTTCAGAACTTCCGGGAATTTGGTCGCTAAAGAAGGTTACAAAAAAGATGAACGCGGAATGAAAAATATCTTTATTTATTCTAACTAATTAGTCCTAAGAAAATTGATGACATATCGAAAGATGTGTCATCATCTTTTTATATATATTATATGGTCAACATATCTCTGTGAACATTCGAGTTCTTCGATTTATTCTCTTGCTTAAGCTAGATATAGCTATACTACATTTTTATTATATATCAAATTTTTTAAAAATATTCATAACTAATGACCTATAATTCTTGCACTTTACATAAAAATGTGATATAGTATTAAATATAATAGGACTATAATTTAAGTGACCAATACTTAAATTATATTTTATTTTATATTATTTTATTTACTACAAATCTTAATAAATAGGAGGATTTATTTATGAAAGAGAAACGGTATTATTGTAATTGGGCTTTGAGTAGTTCTATCAAAAATGACAAGCTTCCAATTATTAAAGTATTAACAATTTCTTTTGTTATTGCAACAGCTATCACCATCTTAATTTACTATAATATTATGATGTCTATGTATGGTGAAAATTTAGAATCATATTCTGAAAGCACCTATAAATATCTTGATGATATTGCTGATAATGTTATAGGAGAAGCTGGAATTAATTTAGCTGAAATACCTGATATTGTTGAATATGATATCACTTATAAAGGCGGTGAAATTATATTTAATTACAGCATTGACAACAATAAAGAAAAAGAATTTGCAACTTCTGCAAGTATGACAGTAACATTATCAAAGGATTTTAAGATATTAAGTAAAAAACCTAATTTTTCTTCAAAGGAAGCATATGTAATAAAACATGAAAAATTGTTTTACAGTATTATTTTTGCGTATGGATTTTTAACTTGGATTTTAATAGGTATAGTTGCAATAGCAATCATAAGTAACACAAAAAAAATGAATATGAAAGACAATTCTTAATAAGAAGTGATAGGGGTGTTTTTCCCTATCACTTTCAAATTTAATAATATACTTGATAATTTGTATCAATTATTAAGAGAGCCACTGTCTAGTCATTTCTTATCCTCACAAGAGGTCTTTTTTTTATCTTAAAAAATATAATTGTGCTAAAGGTTACCGCTTTTTATTATGCATAAAAAAAACTGACTAATGTCAGTTTTTTATGCAGTTTAGCAAAAATATTTAATTTGAGTAATTCTTTTTTCTATTTTCTTTGCCCTCTCTTTTAGTTTTTTCCCTTGTTCTAATCTTACAGCATACATTCTTAGATACTTATCTATAATAAACAGTTTGAAGCTTCTTTTAATTTTTGCAAAAATATTACTTGAAGGTTCAAAAAAAACTTGTACATTAACAGCGCTCCAAATAATAAAAATTTCTGATGTACTGTTAATAAGTTCTTGCAAAAATTTACTTATTTGTTCGATAGTATCTAAATATACACCGCTATTCTTCTTTATTTGTTGCCTATCCTGGCTTAACAATATATCAAACAGATTTATTGCTTTTTGAATTTCCCGTAACTCTTTCATTTTGTATACCTCCTTATGTTGTTAGTTATTTAAATTCTTTACTATATAATCTTATGGGATTTATTATACATTATTTGTAGAATTTTGTCAATGAAAAAACAGATAATTCGCTTGACTTATGTTAACTAATTTGCTATAATATGTTTGTAGTTAGCGGGTAGCTATTTTCATCTATCATTTATCGATTGTCTAGGGAAAGCAAAAAAGAAGAGTAAGTTCTCTTCTTTTTTGTTTTATATATTTTAAGCCATTGACCTATTTTATTTTCTTAACTCTGCATGTAATTTATTTTGTGCTGTTTCTATTATTTTATTTAATACTTCATTTATTTCTTCATCTGTTAAAGTTCTATCATTTGCTCCAAAAGATAATGAGTATGCTATACTTTTTTTGTCTTTATCTATTCCTTTACCTGTGTATAAATCAAAAACTTCTATATTTGTAAGTAGCTTTCCTGCAGCTTTTTTTAGTTCTTTTTCAATTTCATATGATGTTTTATTTTTGTCTATTATTAAACTTAGGTCTTTTTTAATTGTTGGGTATTTAGAAATTTCTTTATATTTCATTCCCCCAACTTTTTTAGAAAGTAGTTTGTCTAAATTAATTTCCATTACAAATACTTTTTCACTTGTAACTTCTGGGTGAACTCTTCCTATTATTCCTACTATATCATTATTAACATTAATTTCTGCTGTCTGACCTGGATGAAATTCATTTGGTATATTTTTTGGCATAACAAAACTATATCTATTTTCATACCCTAAATAATCTAGTAATTCTTCTGCAATTCCCTTTAATATATAAAAGTCAACTTGTTTCTTCTCTATTCCTAATGAATATATACCAGACATTAAAACGCAAAGTTTATTCTCTTCTCCATATATTTCTCCCTTTTTAAAGAAGCCTTTTCCTATTTCAAATATTGATACATCTTTTTGATTTCTAGCATAGTTATATTCATATATTTTGTATAATGATGGAATCATACTATATCTTAAAGTATTTCTATCTACTGTAATTGGGTCTAATAGTTTTAGTTCTTCAAATTCGTCTGTTGTAAATTTGTGAACTTCTTTATCATTTATTAATATATATGATAATGTTTCATTTAATCCTAAATCTATCATTTTATTTCTAATTGCTCTTCCAGTTTTGTCGTAATTTCCTTGTTTCATTTCTAATTTTGGTAATTTTCCTTGTATATTATCTACTCCATATATACGTCCAACTTCTTCTATTAAGTCTTCTTTTATGGAGATATCTAATCTTCTTCTAGGAACACAAACGTTAGCTTCTTCATCATCTGAATAATCTATTTCAAAATCTAATCTTTTAAATACATCTAAAATTTCTTCTTTAGATATATTTGTTCCTAATACATCATTTATATCTTTGTATTTTATTTTTATATTTCTATCACTTAAAAGATTATTTTCTGTTTTTGTTTTATCATATACAACTGTTCCTGTTATAATTGTTGCATTTGCATATTTTTCTAGTAGGTTACATGCTCTTTCTATTGCCATATATGTACTATTAATTGCTATTCCTTTTTCGAAACGATTACTTGCTTCACTTCTTAATATCTTGTTTGATGTTTTTCTAACTAGTACAGGATCGAATATTGCAGATTCTATTGTTATGTTTTTTGTTGCCTCTTCTACTTCTGTTGTTAACCCTCCCATAACTCCTGCTAAACCAATTGCTCCATCTTCTTTTGCTATTACTATATCATTTTCATTTAATGTTCTTTCTATATTATCTAATGTAGTTAATTTTTCATCTTTATTTGCCATTCTAACAATTAGTTTATTTCCTAGAAAATCGCTATCATAAAAATGTAGTGGTTGCCCAACTTCTAGCATAACATAGTTACTTATATCTACAACATTGTTTATTGGTCTTATTCCACTTGCTATAAGTCTATTTTTTATAAAAGCTGGACTTTCTTTTATTTGTATATTTTCTGCTCTTTTTGCTAAAAATAGCTTACAATTATCTGTTTGTACATCAACTTTTAAGCTTTCATTTACATCTTTTCCATTCTCTTTATGTGACATATCTAATTCTTTTTTTAATTTTTTATTATATATTGCCCCTATTTCGTATGCCATTCCTAAAATGCTTAATAAGTCTCCTCTATTTGCTGTTAAATCGAAGTCTATTACTTCATCATCTAATCCTAAAAATGCTATTGGATCTTCTCCTGGAACTGCATCTTGTGGAAGTTCGCATATTCCATTTTTATCTTCTTCAGACAAATACTTTTTGTCTATTCCTATTTCGTATAAAGCACACATCATTCCATTTGATTGTTCTCCACGAATTACACCTGATTTTATTTTTACTCCACCTGGTAATTCTGCTCCTGGAAGTGCAACTATTACTTTTATTCCTTCTCTTGCATTTGGTGCTCCACAAACTATATCTAAAATTTCAGTTCCTACATCTACTTTGCATAAGTGCAAATGGTCAGAATCTGGGTGTGGTTTGCAAGATTTTATTTCTCCTATTACTAAGTTAGTTGCATTTACAAGTTTTTCTGCTGAGTCGTATTCGTTTCCTGCTTTTGTCATATCTTCTGCCAATGTTTTTACGTCTACATCAATATCTATATAGTCTTTTACAAAATTTGTACTTAATTTCATTTCTTTCCTCCTTTTTTAAGTCGGTTAAACCGATCAATACACATTTGACATATATTTTATAAATTATGTTTTATTTGAGTCGATGTAGTCATCAACCCTACACATTTTAAGTTTTTTTATTTTTTAGATTTTTAATCAACATCTTTGCGGTCGAATTGTTTTAAGAATCTTACGTCATTTGCATATAAATATCTCATATCTGGTATTCCATATTTAAACATTGCTAATCTATCTAAACCTGTTCCAAATGCGAATCCACCAAATTTTTCTGGGTCATATCCATTCATTTTTAGTACATTTGGGTGTACCATTCCACATCCTAAAACTTCTATCCATCCTGTTTGTTTACATAGGTTACATCCTTTACCACCACATTTAAAGCAAGATACATCTACTTCGTATGATGGTTCTGTAAATGGAAAGTAACTAGGTCTAAAACGTAGATTACTGTTTTTGTCTATTATTGTTCTAACTAGTACTTCTAATGTTCCTTTTAAGTCTGCTAATGATACGTGGTTTTCCTTATAGTCTATAACTAACCCTTCTATTTGACCAAATTGATGTGAATGTGTTGCATCATCTTCTCTTCTATATGTTTTTCCTGCTGTTATTTCTCTTATTGGTGTTTTTTCTTTATTTGCTACCATTGTTCTTGCTTGTACTGCAGATGTTTGTGTTCTTAATAAATATTCATCTGTTATGTAAAAGCTGTCTTGCATGTCCCTTGCTGGATGTCCCTTTGGTAAATTTAATCTTTCAAAACAATATTCATCTGTTTCTAATTCTGGTCCACTACATACATCGTACCCCATAGATACAAATAAATCTTCTAATTCTTCTATTATTCTATTAACAGGATGTTTACTTCCCCTTCTTATTTTTGTACTTGGAAGTGTTATGTCTATTTTTTCTTCTTCAAGTTTTTTATTAATTTCTGCTTTTTTTAATTCTTCTTCATTTTTTTGTATTAAATTTTCTAATTCTTCTTTAACATCATTTACTAAACTTCCTATAATAGGTCTCTCTTCTGCACTTAGGTCTTTCATTCCTCTTAATAATGCTGTTAACTCTCCTTTTTTTCCTAAGTATTTAACTCTTACATCATTTAACTGAGTAAGATCGTTCGCAGTTTCAATTTCTTGAATAGCACTTTCTTTGATTTTTGAAATTTGTTCTTTCATAAATTCCTCCTTGTATAATTTATTTTTACATATATTAGAATTTGTATTAACACACCATAATTTATGTTCCTACAATGTTTGACATAAATATATTTAAAAAAATCGCCCTACGTATAGGACGATTTTTGTCGTGTTACCACCTAAATTTATTAATTATTATATAATTAACCTCATTCATTTGCTATAACGTTGCAACCGTTTTTCCCTACTATTATTTCAAGAAAAAACCTCTAAAGTGAATTTTCTATAAACAAATATTTAATAGGCTCTCAGCTAAAACCTATCTCTCTTTTAAATATTTTTTTGTTCATATACTTTGCTTTTTCAATGGTTTATATTTATATATTTTTATTATTTTATTATACTAGATTGTATCTGTTGTAATAGTGTTATTTTCTTTATTGTTTTCTACACTGTTTACAGTATTATTTTTTGTTGTATTATTATTTGAACTTTTAACTGCTGCATTTCCAAAGTATCCTACTACAAATCCAATAATAAAGGCGACTACTATAATTAGTACTGTGTTTATACTTTTTTGTTTGTTGTATATTTCTTTATCATATATTTTCATATTATTTGCCACCTTTCCTACAAATATTATATTCTATAATTTAATCTTTGACAATTATACACCTAAAAATTCATTTTTGTAAATAGTTTTTAAAAAAAAATATTTGAGTAGCTAACAGACTTAAGACAGCCTGCTTGCTACTCATTTTTTTGGCTATATATAAATACAATTTTTATATTCATATATAAATTATATTTTAATCTATCTCTTGAAGAATGACACTAGACTTTAGAGAAACTACCGGACACGCACCAATAGCTTCGTCATAGCCTACCCCTGCAAGATAAGCAGGCGCTACAGCGCATAAATAGGAAGGCATGAATGCAAATGGAGATGCAAGCCATTCCATGCAAAATTGACCTCCTTCATCTTCTTTGAAGGGTAAATACATTCCATTTGCTTCTTCTAGACTAATTGTATCATCATTTGTAGAATATTGGTAATCTGTTCCGTTTTCTGTATACATATACCCTGGGGAATTACTTGAAAAATATTTTGCTCCATAGTTTGTTGCTCCACTTACTCTTTGACTATATGATTTCATAAACATTTCTATAGGTGGTGCTCCTACTACCCAATTTATTTTATTTGTGTATGCTGTATTTGTACTTTTGTATGTTGGTTCCCATAAACTCGTATCACATAGTCGCGCTGCTCCTTTTTCTCCATCTGTCCATTCACCTTCATTGTTACCTCTAGCTTTTGACCAATCGGGATTTAATTTTCTTATTAATGTTGTTCCTGCATTATAACTTATTGAACCTGTATAATCATTTGCTGTCCAATCTGCTTTTAAATATATTGTTCCTTCTCCGTCTTTAAATAAATTACTAGAATCTTCTACATAGAATAATCTCCATGTTTTATTTGCCATTTGTCCTGTTCCATCTGCATTTAAATATGATACCTTTTTTCCATAATCTGCTGTTGTTATTGGTCTTGCAGTTTGTTGTCCTTTTTCTATTATCATTGGCTCTGTTGCTACAGTTGATGAACCTGATGAATTTGTTGCTTCTGATTTTACTACTGTATAGTCACTTATTCTTACTTTTACCTTTATTTCTGGCCAACTTGTTAAATTTGTTACATTTACAAAATCTCCTGTTATTCCACTTGCCTCTTTTATTCCACTTTCTGATAATGTTGCTGTTTCTGCTAGTTCTATTAAATACTCATCTTGTGAATTTTTAAAAGACTCAAGAAAACTTTCATTATTTATTTCTCCTTTTTCATTTCTTGCCCCTAAAATTCTTAATCTTACATCTTCTTCTGCATTTGCTTGATTTGTTAACTCTTTCGATTTTTGTGCTTTTACAATTATTCCATTATCTCCCATTACCATATTTAACGTTATTGCTGATAATATTAATAAAACAATTATCGTTATTACTAAAGCAATAAGTGTAATACCTTTTTCTTTTTTAAATTCTTTCATTTTTCTTTTCTCCTTTTTTGCTTGTTTTTTTATAATATAAAAAGACAAGCAAAACTAACCTGTATCAATTATTGACACAAGATTAATATTGCTATCTTTTATATATTTTCTTTTGTTTTTTAATAGCTGTCTCTCTTACAGTGTAAGCACTTTTAAGGCACAAATTCATAAAAATTTCTCCTTTGTTTTACTTTTTTACATTGTAACAATAATTATTATTTTTATCAAGTATTTTTTAAAATAACTTTTATTTGAAAAATTTCAAACTAAAATTAATACATATAGTATAGTGTAGTGGCGAAGTGTAAGCAAAAGCAACAAAACTCCCTATATGTAATACGGGAGTAACATTATATAAAAACATCCAAATTGTACCAATGGTGGGACTCCCCTTCGGGCCGCGTCGGAAAAATAGTCCACTGGACTATTTTTGTCTAAGTTTCTCGTCGGCCTTAACCGACGAAAAACTTGACACCCTCCTTTTCGAGCCCACCTTTTTAGTTTAATATAAAAAACATAGCTTTGCTATGTTTTATTCTGGTACCGATGATGGGACTCCCCTTCGGGCCGCGTCGGAAAAATAGTCCACTGGACTATTTTTGTCTAAGTTTCTCGTCGGCCTTAACC
>CANRKA010000043.1 GCA_947631025.1 uncultured Clostridia bacterium
CGATGGTGGGACTCGAACCCACATGGTTTCCCGCTGGATTTTGAATCCAGTGCGTCTACCAATTCCGCCACATCGGCTTGTACTTGTATTTATTTAAAAAATATTATGTTATTAAGCAAATTAATATTATCATAAATAAGTTTATTTGTCTATTGTTTTATTATATTAAGTTTCGATATATTTTATTAAAACTTATGATGTAAATTTTGCAGTTTCTATTGTTTTACACAAAAATACCGAAACTTAAATTTTATTATGTTTATAATTTAATTGATTTTAACTAATTTAAAATCTGTATAATCACAACTAACCATTTTAAACTCTATATTTTCTATTTTACCTTCTTTTATTTCCTTTTGAGCTGTCCCGTGTAGATGACCATATAAGCATAAATCTACATTATAATCTTTCATTACATTTACAAATTCTGATACAACATCTTCTTTTATTGGTGGATAGTGTAGACATACAATTATTTTTTTATTTTGTAATTTAAAGTTTTCTTTTGCATTATTTAATGATATTTTTAGTCTTTCTACTTCTCTATTTAATATCTTTTTGTTTTCACTATCATTGTCTGCAATTGTCCATCCCCTTGTCCCACATATTATGCAATTTTCAAATTCATAACTATTATTATATATAAAGTCTATTGTATTAAATTTATTTTCTTTTAAGTAATTTCTCATACTTGTAATGGTTGTCCACCAATAATCATGATTTCCTTTTAATAGTAACTTTTTTCCTGGTAAATTTTCTAGATATTCAAATGTCTTATATGTATCATTTAAATACATTGCCCAACTTATATCTCCTGGTAGTAATACTAAGTCGTTTTCTTTAACTGTATTTAGCCAGTTTTTTCTTATTTTTTCTTGATGATTTTCCCAGTTTTCTCCAAATATATCCATTGGTTTGTTTTCTTCAAATGAAAGATGTAAATCTGATATGGCATATATTGACATTTAAATTTCTCCTCTCATAAAAATTAGTTTAATTTTAAATTTGGTATTGCATTTAGGTATAAATCTGATCTTTTTCCTTCTATAAAATTATAATACCCTGCAGATGCTATCATTGCTGCATTGTCTGTACATAGTTTTAAATCTGGCATATATACTTTTATTCCGTCTTTATCGAATTCTTGCATTGCTTTTCTTATAAAACTATTTGCAGATACTCCACCTGCTAAAACTATTTTTTTTGCGCCTGTTTGTTTTATTGCTTTTTCCATATTTTCTCTTAAAACTTCTGTTATGGTATATTCAAAACTTGCACAAAGATTTTCTTTATTTATTTCTTCCTTTGAATTATGGTTTAAGTTTATAACTGCTGTTTTTATTCCACTAAAACTAAAATCTAAATTTTCGAAATGTGTTTTTGGTAATTTATATATCGGCTTTCCATTTACTGCCATTTTATCTACTTTAGGGCCTCCTGGATATCCTAATCCTATTACTCTTGCAACTTTATCAAATGCTTCTCCTATTGCATCATCCCTTGTTTTTCCTAATACTTCAAACTTTGTATATGATTTAACATGTACTATTTGTGTATTTCCGCCAGACATCATTAAGCATAAAAATGGTGGTTCTAAATCCTTATGTGTTATATAATTTGCTGCAATATGTCCTTCTATATGGTTTACTCCAAGTAATGGTTTATTTATTGCATAACTAAATCCTTTTGCGTAAGAGACTCCTACTAATAATGCTCCTACTAAACCTGGTCCATATGTACATGTTACAGCTGTTATATCTTCATAGCCTATATTTGCTTGTTTAAATGCTTCTTTTGTTACTGTTGAAATAGCCTCAACGTGATTTCTTGAAGCTATTTCTGGAACAACTCCTCCAAATAATTCATGTATTGGGATTTGTGTATTTATTATATTAGAAAGAACATCTCTACCATTTTTAACAATGGCAACAGATGTTTCATCACAACTTGTTTCAATTCCTAGTGTAATTATATCTTTCATTTTTATTTTCCTTTTCTTATTATTTTGGGCACGATTTTTCGTGCCCTACATTCTTTATTACAATCAAATTTTATAATCCAAAAATTAATAATCCTAATTTTAATATTCCATTTGAAATAACATTAATAACTGGTGAAATTATATAACCTGCTAAACCTGTTATCCAAATTATTACAAATGCTATATAAAATATCTGCTCTTTTTCTATAAAAAATCTTTTTGCATTATATGGTAAAAATGGCATAATTACTTTTGAGCCATCTAAAGGTGGTAGTGGTAATAAATTAAATACTCCTAATCCTATATTAATACTTATTGTTACACTTAAAAACAAAATTGCTATTTTCCCATAATTGGTAAAAACAAATGCTGGACTAAATTTATAAATTGCGCAATAAATTAACATAAATAAAATTGCTAAAGCAAAATTCATTAATGGACCTGCAATAGAAACTATTGCATCTGCTTTTTCCATAGATATATTTCTATTATAATTTCTTGGGTTAACTTCTACTGGTTTTCCCCATCCAAACCCTGCAAACAATAGTAATAAAGAGCCTACTGGATCTAAGTGATGTAATGGATTTAAACTTAACCTTCCTTGTCTTCTTGGTGTATCATCTCCTAATTTATCTGCAGCAAAGGCATGTGCAAATTCATGAAATGTTATTGCTATTAGTACAGAAGGAATACTAATTATTAAGCCTAGTAATTTATTTTGGTCTGTTAAATAACCCATTAATGTTGACACAATTAAACATCCTAATATTATATAAACAAATCTTTTATCAAAATACAAATTTTTACCCACCTTTCTAATTCATTGGTTTCATAGTTGGAAATAGTAACACATCTCTTATAGATGCTGAATTTGTTAAAAGCATTATCATTCTATCTATTCCTATTCCAAGTCCTCCTGTTGGTGGCATTCCATATTCTAATGCTTGTATAAAATCGTCATCCATCATGTTTGCTTCTTCGTCTCCTGCTTCTCTTGCTTCTACTTGTTTTTTGAATCTTTCGTATTGGTCTATTGGGTCATTTAGTTCTGAATATGCATTTCCGTATTCTCTTCCACAAATAAAAACTTCAAATCTTTCTGTTAATCTAGAATCTGATGGCTTTTTCTTTGTTAGTGGAGATACCTCTACTGGATAGTCGTATATAAATGTTGGTTGAATAAGTGTTTCTTCAACAAATTCTTCAAAGAATGTATTTATTATATCTCCTCTTGTTTTCTTTAATTCGTCTATTTCTACCTGTTTGTCTTCTGCTATTTTTATAGCTTCTTCATCTGTTTTTATATTATTAAAATCAACTCCTGTTACTTCTTTTATTGCATCTATCATAGTTATTCTCTTCCAAGGTGATTCTAAATCTACTTCTGTTCCTTGATAGTTTATTACTGCTGTTCCTAATACATTTTTTGCAACCGTTCTAAATAAATCTTCTGTTAAATTCATCATATCATTATAATCTTCATATGCTGAATACATTTCTATGTTTGTAAATTCTGGATTGTGTTTTATGTCCATTCCTTCATTTCTAAACATTCTTCCCATTTCATATACTTTGTCAAATCCACCTACTATTAGTCTTTTTAAATATAATTCGTTTGCAATTCTTAAATACATATCTAAATCTAATGTGTTATGATGTGTAATAAATGGTCTTGCTGCAGCTCCTCCTGCTATTGTACTTAATATTGGTGTATCTACTTCTAAATAACCTTTATTATCTAAGTAATTTTTTACTTCTTTTATTATTTTACTTCTTAATATAAAAGTATTTTTAACTTCTGGATTTACAATTAAGTCTACATATCTTTGTCTATATCTTAAATCTATATCTTTTAATCCATGAAATTTTTCTGGTAATGGTCTTAATGATTTTGAAAGTAAAGTTACCTCTTTTGCGTGTACAGATATTTCTTCTGTTCTTGTTTTAAAAACAAAACCTGTTATTCCTATAATATCTCCAATATCATATGTTTTAAATAATTTATAACTTTCTTCTCCTAAATCATTTATACTTACATAACTTTGAATTTTTTCGTCACAGTCTTGTATTGTACAAAATGATGCTTTTCCCATTATTCTTTTTGCTATAATTCTTCCAGCAACTGTTACATCTTTTTGTTCAAATTTATCAAAATTTGCTTTTATTTCTCCTGCTGTATTTGTTCTATTAAATTTTGTTATTGTAAAAGGATCTTTTCCTTGCTCTTGTAGTTCCTTTAGTTTATCTATTCTTATTTGCATTAAATGATTTAAGTCTAATTCTTGTTCTTGATTATTTTCTTGCATAATAAAAATCTCCCTTCATTTTTCTTTATATTTTTTTATCATTTTGATTGGTATTATATATTATTATTGCCTAATTGTAAATAATTTGTATAAATAAAAATAAGGTTTTGACTATTTACGCCAAAACCTTTTCCCACCATTTTATTCTAAATAGTTTTCAATTATTTTCCTTACGCTTATGAACTTATAATCATGTGATCCATCATCCTTTGTAAGTTTCTCCATATCTAATATATGAGAAATCTTTGTAGGTAAATCATAATGATGCTCTAAGCGCATAGAATTATCATCATCCCAGCGATAGTAAAGTTTAACAATGAATGCTGCCATTGCACGAACTTCCATAGAAAGTTCAGGACATCTTTTTACAACTGATTCTCCATTTTCCTCATAGATAACCCGAACATGTTTTGCACCTTCAACTTTAATTCCGCAATACAATGAACGTGCCTCATTAAAAATAATCATTGGTTCAACAAATTCATGTTTTTCAACTAAATTAATTAATCCTGTTACCTTTACTCTTACCATAGGTCATACCTCCTTATTGTTTAAATGGTGAGATTAACAAACAATGCCTTTTTATTATATAATGTTTTATGTTAATTTACAAGTATTTTTAAAATAAAACTCATAATTTTATGCAATTTTTGTATTTTTGTTTCTTAATTCCTTAGCATGTTCTAAGCTAATTTCTGTAATATTTCCACTTGCTATTCTTGCAATTTCCCTAAGTGTTTCTTGTTCATTTAATAAATTAACTTTCGTTTTTGTTTTATTATTTTCTGTTTCCTTATAAATAAAATAATTGTATTTTCCCTTTGCAGCAATATTTGCTAAATGTGTTACAATTAAAATTTGATGTGTTTTTGATATTAATTTTAATTTTTCTCCCACTCTATCAGCTGCTAATCCACTTATTCCTGTATCAATTTCATCAAATATTAATGTTTTGCAATTATCTACTTTTGCAAGAACTGTTTTTATTGCAAGCATAATTCTAGAAGTTTCACCACCAGATGCAATTTTAGATAAACTTTTTTCATCTTCCCCTATATTTGTTTTTATATAAAATTCAACTATGTCTAGCCCGCTTCTTATAAATTTATTTTTATTATTATAATTTATACGAACATAAAATTTTGCATTTTGCATTTCTAAATCTTGTAATTCTTCATTAATTTTTCTAGATAATTTATTAGCACCAGCTGTTCTTAATTCATTTAGTTTTTGTGCTAAATTATACATTTTTATTTCTACTTGTGACTTTTCTTTATTTAATTTTATAATATATTCTTCTAATCCTTCAATTTGTTGTATCTCCTCTTTAATTTTCTCTTTATATTGAATAATCTCTTCTATATTATTTCCATATTTTCTTTTTAAAGAATATATTAAATCTAATCTTTCACTTATTTCTAATTTTTTATTTTCATCAAGTGTAAAGTCCTTTTCTTGTAATTCTCTACCTATTTCTTGCAAATCGTAATAGGTACTTTTTAATGTGTTAGCAATTGACTCATAGTTTTTATTATATTCTTGTATTTTTTCTATTTTTCTAACCGCAATATCAATTGCCTCTAAAGCATTATTTTCTATTTGAAAATTTGCCTCATTCACATTTTGATATATTTTTTCTGAATTGTTAATAATTTTAAATTCGTTTTCTAATTTTTCTTCTTCGTCTACTCTTAAATTCGCTTGTTCTATTTCATTTAATTGATATTTTAATAAATCTAATTTTCTTTGTTTTTCCTTTTCGTCTCCATAATTTGAACTTAATTCTTTATTTATGTATAAGTAACTTTCATAGTATTCCATATATTCTTCTTTTATATCTTTTAATGTACTTCCGCAAAATTTATCTAAATATTCTATTTGTTCTTTAGCATTTAAGATATTTTGATTATCATTTTGTCCATGTATATCTACAAATTTATTCATAAATTCTTTTAATTCGTTAACAGTAACTAATCTACCATTAATTTTACAAATGTTTCTTCCATTACTATGAATTTCTCTAGATACAATATTTTCTTCGTTAGAATCCTTACTAGTTATTTGTGCCTCTACAAAAGAATATTCTTCTCCCTTTCTTATCATTTCTTTAGAAAATCTATCCCCAGAAATAATATTTAAAGCATCTATAATTAATGTTTTTCCAGCCCCTGTCTCCCCAGTTAAAATATTAAGACCTTCGTTAAAATTAATGCTTATTTCATCTATAATTCCTATGTTCTTTATATGTAATATATTAATCATCTGTGAGCCCCCTATTTTAAATTATTAAAAGCACTTTCTACAATATCTTCTATTTTACTTTTAATATCAAATTTTTCTATTAAATTATCCTTTGTTTTTTCTATGTATAATAAATATTCTATATTACCTGCAGGACCTTTTATAGGAGAATAAGTAATATTAATTATTTTAAACCCTATTTCATTTATTTTAGTTACAATTTCGGTAACAATTTTTTTATGAATTTTTATATCTTTTACTACCCCATTTTTATTTATATTTTGCTTTCCGAACTTCAAATTGTGGTTTTATAAGAATTACTGCAGTTCCATTTATTTTTAGTAATTCATATATTTTTTGTATTACCTGTGTTATAGATATAAAAGATATATCTGTACCTATAAAATCTATTTGCTTAAATTGAGTAGAATTTATATCTTTTATATTAGTTCCTTCCATATTTATAACTTTAGAATTTTTTATTAAACTTTCATCTAATTGGTTATGTCCAACATCTATACTATAAACTTTTTTTGCACCATTTTTTATCATTACATCTGTGAATCCTCCTGTCGAAGCACCAATATCCATACAATTTTTATTTTTTAAATTAATTTTAAAGAAATTTATTGCCTTTTCTAGTTTTAATCCCCCACGACTTACATATTTAAGTGTTTCGCCTTTAACTTCTATAACATCATTTTCAGAAATTAATTTACTAGACTTAGTTATTTGTATATTATTTACATATATATTTCCACTGTCTATTGCGAATTTTGCTCTTTGCCTACTTTTAAATAATCCTTTTTTTACAAGTACATTATCTAATCTTTCTTTATTTTCCATATAATCTCCTTAAACGAATTTATGTTTGTATAAGTATTATATACTTTTTTTATATATTGTCAATAGTTTTTTCGAAAAAATGTTTTATTTTTTATTGCACTCAAACTTTTTTAATAGGTTTTTAATCTTTTCTTGACTATCTTATTTAAAATATGTTATATTATTAATGTTAATGGCCCGTTGGTCAAGCGGTTAAGACGCAGCCCTCTCAAGGCTGAATCATGGGTTCGATTCCCGTACGGGTCACCA
>CANRKA010000044.1 GCA_947631025.1 uncultured Clostridia bacterium
TTAATAATGAATAGTGAATAATTCCAAATGTGCTTCTCTATAAATTAGAGATTATTCATTTTTCATTATTAACTATTTATTATTCATTGCGATGAAAGTACATCGCACATTTGGAGCCTCCAACGGGAATTGAACCCGTGACCTCAGCCTTACCAAGGCTGCACTCTACCAACTGAGCTATAGAGGCATAAAATAATTTTATTATATATAAATTTATAGGTCGCATTTAACACTGCGACCCTTATTTTATATTTTTTATTGCTTTTTTACGAATTCTTTGTATTGCATTATCTATAGACTTAACTGGTGTATTAAGTTTAGTTGCTATATCTACATAACTTTCTCCTTGAATATATCTACTTAATACTTGTTTTTCAAAATCACTTAAATTTTTATCTATTGCATTTTCTACAGATTCATAATATTCTTTTTTTGTAATTGTATCAAGAGGGTCTTCAGCTGTTTTATTATTAAATACTTCTATTAACTCTGTATCTTCTTCGTTATCATAT
Organism: uncultured Clostridia bacterium; assembly: GCA_947631025.1. Taxonomy (GTDB): domain Bacteria; phylum Bacillota; class Clostridia; order TANB77; family CAG-508; genus Merdicola. The sequence continues at coordinate 513 of CANRKA010000044.1, forward strand.
GCAGAATTATTTAAAGAAAGATATGAATTAAGTGGCATATGTTTTTGTCTATTAGATGTCTTAATTGCTGTTATTAATTGTCTTTCTATGCACATATTAGCAAATGATTTAAAACTATTTTGTTTGTCATTACTAAAACTTTTTATTGCTTTATATAAGCCTATCATTCCTTCTTGCACAATATCTTCTTTTTCTGCACCAATTATAAAATATTTGCTAACTTTTATGTTTACAAGTTCTTTATATTTTTCTAGCAAAAAATCTAAAGCGTGCTTGTCTCCTAAATTAGACTTACAAACTAAATCTTCATCAGACATATTCTCATATAAGTTAAAAGAATAAAACACACTATTTTTGTCCATAAATCTTTTTTGTACCTCCTGCAAGTTATTAAACAGATTATATGCAAGAAATAAGCGTGTGTCAAGTAAATTTGCCTATAAATTTAAAAATAGTTACATATATATTATTTGCTAAATAATAATTTATATATTATAATAAATACTTAGAACGGAGGAAATTATGGCTTTTGACGGTATAATAGCAAAAAGTGTTATTAATGAATTAAATTCTTGTCTTATAGAAGGTAAAATAAATAAAGTATTTCAACCTAATAAAAATGAGTTAATATTAGGTATTTATTCTAAAGGAAAAAATTATGCTTTAAACATTTGTATAGACTCTTCTAACTGTAGAATTAATCTTACCACTCATACTAAGCCTAATCCGCTTAATGCATTGAATTTTTGTATGTTTCTTCGCAAACATATTATAGGCTATCGCATAAAAAACATATATTCTATAGATTTAGAAAGAATAATTTTTATTGATTTAGAAGGTTATAATGAGTTAAATGATTTAACTAAGCAAACTATTATTGTTGAATTAATGGGAAAGCATAGCAATGTTATTCTTATAAATGATAAAAAAACTATTATTGATAGTATGAGACATTTAGATAGTTTTTCAAATTCTAATAGAGATATTATGCCTGCAAGAGAATATGTCTACCCTACATCAACTAAAAAAAGTTTTTTAAGCATTAAAAATTTTAATGAGTTTTATAATATTATAAAAAATAGTTCAAGTAACGAATTAACTAAATGTATATGTAATAGTTTTATAGGATTTAGTACATCTTTTGTTAAAAGTGCATTAAGTATAGTAAATATAGAAAATAACGATTTTTCAAATAACTCTCTTGAAAGTTTATATAACTATTTTAAAAAAATTATAAACAATATTGATACAGTTTCATTAAATACAATAAATATAGAAACTGGGTTATTTCTATCTTCATCTACTACAAATAAAATTGATTATGTTGTTTGTAAGGAAATTAAAAGGAATTTTTTAGATGTTAATTTTTTTATTGATGATTTTTATTATAAAAAAAATCAAAACGAAATTTTTATATCTTATAGAAATTCTATTTTAAAGCTTATTTTATCATATTTAAAAAAATATAAAACACGTTTAAATAATATTAATAAAAAATTAAAAGAATGCAATAATAAAGAAATTTTCCAACTTTATGGCGAATTAATTACTTCTAATTTATACAGAATAAAAAATACGAAAGAAGATAATATTGTTTTGGAAAATTATTATGATAATAATAATTTAATTACTATTCCACTAGATAAAAAATTTTCAGTTTCTGATAATGCAAAACGTTATTTTAAAAAATATAACAAATTGAAAAACGCTTTAGAAATATGCTCTTTGCAAAAACAAGAAACTGAATCAGAATTAAATTATATAGAAAGTATTATTTATGAACTTGAAAATTCAAATACAGTGGAAGATATTGATAATATTTATTCGGAAATATCTGAAAATAATATTTTTAAAGATTCTTTTAAAAACAAAAGCAATAAAGTAACTAAAAATAACAAAATAAAAGAATCTTTATTGCCTAATAAAATTGAATTAGAAGGCTATACAATTTATATAGGAAAAAATAATTTATGTAATGATTATTTAACTACTAAATTATCTCCAAAAACAGATTTATGGTTTCATACTAAAGATATTCACGGTAGTCATGTTGTACTAAAATTAACAGATAAAGAGCCTACAAAAAATATTATTACTAAATGTGCTCAAATTGCTGCATACCATAGTAAAGCAAAACTTTCTTCAAATGTACCTGTTGATTATTGTTACATAAAATATGTTAAAAAACCTAGCAAAGCAAAACCTGGTATGGTAATTTATACTCATAATAAAACTTTATATGTTGAACCTAAAAATTTCTAGTTTTAATGAAAATAATGTTCTTCTTAAAGATAAAATATTTTAAAAGTCAACAATTGGAAACATTACCATTTGTTGACTTTTTTACCAAAATAGTGTATAATATAAGTTGTGAGACGTATGAGATTATAATATATAGGAGGTATTTATATGATAGATAAAACTTTCGTTTTTGGACATCAAAAGCCAGATACAGATTCAATAGCATCAGCTATTTCAATGGCTAATTTAAGAAATGAATTAGGAGAAAATGCTGAATGTTTTAGATTAGGTAATCTAAATAAAGAAACTTCTTTTGCATTAAAATCTTTTGGAGTTGAAGAACCATCTTTATTAGAAGAAGTTGAAGAAAAATCTAATGTTATTATGGTAGATTCTAACGAATTTGCACAAAGTGTTAAAGGAATTGAAAATGCTAATATAAAAATGGTTGTAGATCATCATAGAATTAATTTACAAACAAATGACCCTCTTTATTATGTTGCAGAACCAGTTGGATGTACTTCTACTATTATTTATAAATTATATAAACAAAATGATGTTGAAATAACACCTAAAATGGCAGGTATAATGTTAAGTGCTATTATTTCAGACACATTGTTATTTAAATCTCCAACATGTACTGAAGAAGATAAAAAAATAGCACAAAAATTAGCCGATATTGCAGGTGTAGATATGTATGAATATGGTCAAAATTTATTAAAAGCAGGTACAGATATTAGTGACTTATCTGCTAATGAAGTTATAAATGTTGACTGCAAACCTTTTGAAGGAAATGGATGTAATTTTAAAATTTCTCAAATAAATAGTGCAGACGTTGATGATGTATTTACAAGACAAGAAGAATTAGAAACTGCAATCCAAAATGATATTAAAGAAAATAATTTAGGCCTATATGTATTTGTTGTTACAGATATATTAAATGCAAATTCAAAAGTTATTGCTTTAGGAGAAAAAGCAGATGTAGTTGAAAAAGCATTTGGAGTAGAATTAGATAACAATACCGCAATGTTAGAAGGTGTTGTTTCTAGAAAAAAACAAGTATTACCTAAAATATTAGAAAATATTTAATTAAAAAATAAACCCTAGGTTTTTACCTAGGGTTATTTTTTTATAAATTGTTCTTATTCATCTTTAACAAATGTTCCTGTTTCAATTGAACCTATAGTTACTGTTCCATTTCCGCCATTTCCACCTTTTGCATTATTAGTTGTAGGTCCGGTACCTCCTGTTACAAAATAATTATTACCTTTTATAATTCTTTCTTTATAAAAAATATTAATACTTCCGCCACCAGAGCCACCTCCACCAGCACGATTTTCAGCACCTCCGTATATATCCATCTGAACCACATGATGATATTGTACCATTTTCATTATTTATTATACTTCCATATATTACTAGCAATCCGCCTGTTCCACCATTAGGATTTCCTGCACCATTTCCACCTGACCAACTTCCAGCTCCACCAGTACCACCATTATCATTTCCGATTTCCTCCTGATCTTGATGAACTACTTGTGCCACATCCACCGCCGTCCGCCAGGTCCTCCAGAATAAGATGTACCTTTTCCTCCAGTTCCTCCATATCCTGCTTTACCGTTTAGTCCTTCCTCCTCCGGAGCCACCTCCTGCTGTTGACCTATTTGTTCCATCTCCTCCTAAATTTCCACTTGTTCCACTTACTCTTGCTCCTCCTGCTGCACCTTCAGCTGGAACCATTTCATAATTACCTTCATCATTTTTCCATAAATACACATCTTGTCCTTCTGCATATGCTCCTCTTGCTGTCATACTTATTTCTCCATTATTTGTTAATGTTCCTGTACAATATATTAATAATCCTTTTGGTCCACCATATCCATCTACATTTTTGCATGAAGTTAATATTACATCACTTTTTATTGTTAAATCTCCATTAACTTTTAATATTACCATGTTTTTTGCCATATCTGTACTTGATGTTGCACAATCTGTTTCTTCATCTCCAAATTCATATGTGTTATTAGATAATGTTGCTCCGTCTATCTCTGTAGTACCATCTAATACTAAATTTCCATTTTTTATTATTACATCTGCTAAATAAACTGTTCCGTTAACATTTATTTCTTGTATTCCGCTATTTTCTATTTTTGTTACTGCACCAATTAAGCTTTCATTTCTCTTTATTGTTTCTTCTGTAGATATGTTTAATTTTTGATTTGTTATTACCAATTGCTCATTTACGGTAAATATATATCCTCTAAACGTTATTAGCGCAGATTCAGGATTTTCTACATGTATTATTTCTGTTGATGCTTGCTTACTTTTGTATTCTATTTTTTCTACATCTTTTTTTCCATTTAATCTGTCTAAATCAGTTATTACAGTGTTTCTTTTTTCTTCAGTATTTACCTGTGTTTTTATATCTAATAA
>CANRKA010000045.1 GCA_947631025.1 uncultured Clostridia bacterium
GATACTCTAGTTGGTTCTTTTTGTAAACTTCCTAATTTGCATTCTTTTAGAAGTCTTTTTATTTGTATGTTCATAATAAATTTTATTTCTCCTTTTTATCTCCTAATTTTTTACTAGTTCTGTTTTGCACAATTTTTTATATGTATTACTTTTGTTTAATAATTCTTCATGCGTTCCTTCAATTCTTATTTTTCCATCTTCAATAATTTTAATGTTATCACAGTTTATAATGGTTGATAATCTATGAGCAATTATTAATATTGTATGTTTGTTCTTCAAATTATCAATAGCTTTTTGAACTTTTGCTTGTGTTTCATTATCTAGAGCACTTGTTGCTTCATCAAATAAAATGATCTTCGTTTTTTGTACAAATGCTCTTGCTATTGCTAGCCTTTGTTTTTGACCTCCTGATAGCATTACTCCTGCTTCTCCTAGTATTGTATCATATTTTTTAGGTAATGTTTCAATAAACTCATCCAAACATGCTATTTTACAAGCTTCAATCATTTCATCTTCTGTTAAATCTTCTTTTACTAATTTTAAGTTATCTCTTATACTTAAGTTAAATATATAAGGGTTTTGATTAATAATAGTTATATTTTCTCTAATAGATTCTTCATCTAGCTCATTTATATTTGTATTCTCTATTAGTATTTCGCCTGAGTTTATTTCATAGAGTTTGCATAATAAACTAAATATCGTTGTTTTTCCAACTCCACTTTTTCCTATAAATCCTACTGTTTCTCCTGGCTTTATCTTAAAACTTAAGTTATTAATAACAGTAAGCTCTTTGTTATATCCAAATGTTACATTTTTAAATTCAAAATTCCCATCAATTTTAGTCAAATGTTTTTTTCCAAAAGTTTCTTTTTGCAATATTATATCATCAACTATTGAAAAAACTCTAGTGCATGAAATATTAAAATTTTTAGCCTCGTCAAATAATTGTGAAATTTTCTCCATTAGGTTTACCATCACATCGTTTTTGTAATTGAACAGCGCAATCGCAACCGCTACTGTTATAATATTTGATTGTATTAAATAAACTAATAATAATAGTAATATAAATTCAAAAATCCCTGTACAAGAACCTACAATAAATTGATATTTTGTTTCTATATTTCTCATATTGAAATTTTTTTGATTTTGGTCTTCAATATTTTCTTTAACTGTTTTCATAAAGCTTTCTTTGGCATTTAGCATCTTTATATCTCTTGTCCCTCTTACTAACTCACCTATTAAAGCAGATACTTTTTCAACTTGTTTACGATATTCCAAATCTTTTTTTCCATATTTTTTTGTTTTTCTTAATTGTAGTAATGTTAATATTAAGGATACTGCTAAATAATATAAAAACATTTGCCAGTTTAAGATTAATATTGCAACAAACGCTCCTATATTTCTAACTACTCCAGCTATATATCCTAGTCCTTCTGTAAACATTTTAGCCATTTGGTCTGTATCATTCACAATTCTTTGTATAAACATTCCTGAAGAATTACTATCTAACTCTTTTTGATTCATTTTAAGTATTTCTTTTCCTAATTTCACTTGTATATTTTTTACTGTTCCTCTTCTAAAAGCTTGTGTGTTTTTTCTTAAGAAAACTGAGTTTGCTTTTTCAAGTATTGTTACCATTAAAATTATTAAACTTACAAATATTACTTGTTGCCAGATATTATTTGTTAAATATATTATTTGTTTTGCTACTAATAATGGTAATAGTATTCCTATTGTAGTTGCTATTATTGCTCCTATTATTTCGCATATCAAATTAATTTTATATTTTTTGCCATAACTATATACTCTTTTTAAGTTTTTAATTGTTTCTTTCAATTTTATCACATCCTTTTCCGTTTAGTTAACAAATTTTTATTTTCTATAAAATTTCTATTGTTATCTTGTTTCGTTTTTGTTTTAAGTTCATTTTCACATACAAAAATGCACCCCTTTCTTGATTATATTTTTTATAATAAATCAAGATAGAAGTGCATAAAAAATTTCCACTAAATCACCTTTAGTGGAAATAATTCAATCTATTTTTATTTATTTATAAATTAACAATTATCTACACTAAAAGCACAAAAATCTTGATTTATTTTCGTGTACTCTTACTTTTTCTAAAATTAAATTAGAATTGATAATTGTTATATTATTCATTCTTTTTCCTCTCTTTCTTTTTACTTACATTGTAAATTATACCATATCAAAAAAATTATGTCAATTTCGCTAATATATATTTATAATAATTCTTTAAAACTAGATATAATTATTTATATTATCTATTATTGTACCACAATATTCGCATCTATTCTCTTTTCCTTCTATATACTTATATCTCGTTCCTTTTTTCAATTAAATATTATTTTATCTTAGTCCTCTAAGTGACTAATAGCATATTGCGCTTCACTAGCAGTAAAACCTTCTCCATAAGGTGATACTAATTGTTCCTGAATTCTACTCTTTGACATGTTCATATTTGATTGATAACTTTTAGCTTTTTGTAATGCATTATAATTCCAATCTGCTTTTACATGGTCAATAGCATATTGTGCTTCACTAGCAGTAAAACCTTCTCCATAGGATGATGTTAACTGTTCATATAATCTTTTTTTAGACATAAACATATTATCAGAATATGACTGAGCTTTTGCTAACGCGTTAATTTCTCCCATAGTTGGCTTTTTACCCATTGAATATATTACATTTATTGTCTCACTACCTTTTTCAATATTTTGTCCCGCATTTCTACTTTGACTTATAACTTTTCCATTTGGAATAGTATCTGAATACTCGGTTGATGTTGCAACAGTTATACTATTAGTTTTTCCCCAATTTTCAGCATCAGAAGATGACATCGTATTAAAATCTGGAACTATAATATTGATTTTTGTATCTATTTTTCCAATTATTTCTGATATAGTATTCTTCCATTCATCCTTTTTAACTTGATTTTCTTCTTTTTCAAAATTTAATTTCTCGATATTACTTTTGTATATTTCTAAGTTTTTCTTCTTATCTTTTAAAGTGGTAATATTTGTTTCATTTTCAACTTCTTGTTTTATACTTTCTAATTTTTCTTGTATTTTTTGTACCTTCTCATCTTCCGTTTCAAATACAATGTTTGATTTTGAAATAATGTTTTCAACAAAAGGTATATATTTTTCATTTAGGTTATTTTCTTGTCCAAAAAAGAATGAATATATTTCATTAGAATTAGGAATAACATAGGCAATTGTTTCATGCTTTATATTATTTTCTGAATATGTATAGTATCTAATAACTCCACAATCACATTCATTAACTTTCTTGTTATTCTTACTTATTAAATCTTCATCTTTTATTTTCATACCATCAAAATAACCATTAAAGAATTCTTCTTTATTTGAGTCATCAACACTATAATCATCAATTTTGGAATATCCCACCATTAACATCGTATCATCAGTAGGATAATAATAATTATATTTATCATCTTCTTTAGAATCTTCTTTATTTATCCAATTATTTGATACGTAGTATGTTAATTTACCTTCTGTAATCTCTTTATCTAGTGGTTCTTGTAGTATTTTGTTTATTGTAATAGTATTATTAAAATATTCTATCATTCCTATTACTATAAAGCATACTATTGCTATACATACCCAAAACCACCATTTTTCATAAATAAAATTTTTCTCTTTTTTCATATGAAACTCTCCCCCTTTTTATATAAAGATATTATAACATACAAACAAAAAAATCAATACTGTCTTTTATTTTATTAAAAAACAGTTTTAAAAAACTACGCATTTTGATATTCAAATCATTTCTTGAAATATTTTTTATTATGATTTATAATAAATCACTGAAAAGAGAAGAAACGATGATAAAACGATATAAAGAAGATGAAATTAATGAACTAGCACATATATTAAAAAATAATGGTATTATTAGTGTTCCGACAGATACTGTTTTCGGGATATGTGCTAGAATAAATTCAAAAATAGCATATGATAAATTAGTAATGACAAAAGGTCGCTCTAAAAATAAACCTTTTCCTATTATGTGTGCAAACATTGAACAAATAAAGCAAATAGCTATTGTAAACAAATTAGCAGAGAAAATAATTAAAAAATTTATGCCCGGACCTATTACAATAGTTTTGAAAAGAAATAGTACTTTGTCAAATTATATAACAAATAGAAAAAATACAATCGCTATTAGAATGGCAACATCGAGAGCAATAGAGGATTTAATTCTTAAAACAGGAAGTCCTATATTTATGACAAGTGCTAATCAAAGTGGGACCCCTGAATGTACTAGTTTAGATGAAATAGAAAAGACTTGTCCTCTTTTAGATGGAATGATGATAGGAAAAGTTTTTTATTCAAAGGCAAGTACAATTGTAGATTGTACCTCTAAAAAAATTAAAATTTTAAGGCAGGGGCCAATTTCATTGGAAGAACTAAAAAAAGAGACCTCTGAAATTGGCTGAATTCAGAGGTTTCCTTATTGATTTTTATACATAAAAGATGTATGAAACATCTTCATATCCAAAATTTGCATATGACGCTCTCTTTAAATATCCCATGTATTGCATTTCTTGCATAAAAGCTGACATTTTAGCAATATAAAAGTCCTAGATTGCTTATATATATATCAAGCTTCCTAGGATTTTATTTTATGGTGCGGATGTCGTAGATATTTACAACTCGTTATCGGCTCTCTTGACGATTGATACAACTATCAATCTAACTATTAATAATTTAACATAACTTTTATAATTTTTCATGTGTTTTTTGTTTTATATAAAAATTTTATTTAGCTTTAAAATAAAGAAGCTAAAATTGTCATGCCAACTA
>CANRKA010000046.1 GCA_947631025.1 uncultured Clostridia bacterium
TCTTCTTCTATAGCTTTTACTAAGTCAGCTAATTCTACTACTGTCATTTTTTTGATTTCTTCAATCATTTCTTCTTTCTTCATTTTTATTCCTCCTAAAATTATTTTTATTTTTTATTTTTCCACTTTTATATTTTATTGTGCAAATTAGAGTGGAACCTAATTGCTACTTTTTATTTATTTTATGCTTGTTCTTTTTGAATACGTACTTGTTCTAATCCAACTGCAAGTTTTGAAATATTTCCAAGTAAAGCACCAGCAAGCATTGAAAGTAAAGTTTCTTTTGAAGGTAATTTTGCTATTGTTATTATTTCCTCTGCTGTCAATACTTTTCCTTCAATTATTCCACCTTTTATTTTGTAGTTTTCGTTGCTTTTGCTAAATTTATATATTGTTTTTGTTGGTTCTAAATAATCTTCAGATGTCATAATAACTGCTGTTGGTCCTAATAATGCTTCGTCTAATCCTTCATATTTACATTCTTGAAGGGCTCTTCTTGTAATATTATTTTTTATAACTTTATATTCACCATTTACATTTCTTATTTGTGTTCTTAAGTCTGTAACATCTGTTACATTTATTCCTCTGTAATCTGTGAATAATACAAGTTTAGATTCTTTCATTTTTTCTGCTAAAGCTTTTACTTGAGCTTTTTTATCTGCAATTATTTTTTCATTTGCCATTTAATTTTCACCTCCTATGAATATTTATAATTTATATAAAAGTTGATAACATAAATTGGATTGATGTATACTACATCTTTATTAATAATATTTTAAAATTAAATAAAAACACATTCTTTTTTAGCCATAGGCATATAAAGAATGTGTTTTATCACCGTTCATATACACCTCGGTAGGACTTACTTTTTGCCTACTGTCTTTGGCTAATACATATTTTATAATATTTTAAATCATTATATCTTATATTTATTTTTGGTTTATAAATATACTTGGTCCCATTGTTGTAGCAATAGCAACACTTTTAATGTATTGTCCTTTTGCAGCTGATGGTTTAGCTTTTATAATTGCATTTATAATATAATCATAGTTTTCTTCTAATTTTTTAGCTCCAAAAGAAACCTTTCCAAATCCTAAGTGAATAATATTTGTTTTGTCTAATCTATATTCTACTTTACCAGATTTAATTTCTTTTATAGCTTTTGTTACGTCCATTGTAACTGTTCCAGATTTAGGATTTGGCATTAATCCTTTTGGTCCTAATACTTTTCCTAATCTTCCTACAACACCCATCATATCTGGTGTTGCAACAATAACATCATAGTCAAACCAATTTTCTTTTTCAATTTTTGGAATTAATTCTTCAGCTCCAACAAAATCTGCTCCTGCTGCTTCTGCTTCTTTAGCTTTATCACCTTTTGCGAAAACTAAAACTCTTAAAGTTTTTCCTGTTCCATGTGGTAATACAACTGTTCCTCTAACTTGTTGGTCTGCATGTTTAGAATCTACTCCTAATTTTACATGTAACTCAACTGTTTCATCAAATTTAGCTTTTGGCATCTTTTCTATTAATTCAAAAGCCTCTTTTGTTTCATATAATTTGTTTTTATCTACAAGCTTTTCAGCTTCTAAATATTTCTTTCCTTTTTTCATTTTTTACCTCCTTTGGTACTAACGAATATTTTAGTTATAATATTCTCCCAATTAATTTAATTATTCTTTTACAGTAACACCCATAGATCTAGCTGTTCCCATTACCATACTCATAGCTGTTTCTAATGATGCTGCATTTAGATCAGGCATTTTTTGCTCTGCAATTGCTTTTACTTGGTCCATAGTAATCTGAGCAACCTTATCTCTGTTTGGTTTACCAGAACCCTTTTCAATTTTTAATGCTTTTTTTATTAAAACTGCAACTGGTGGAACTTTTGTAATAAATTCGAATGATTTATCTTTATATACAGTTATTACTGTTGGTATTATCATTCCAGGTTGGTTTGCAGTTCTATCATTAAATTCTTTAACAAATTGCATAATATTTACACCACTAGCACCTAAGGCTGGTCCAACTGGTGGAGCTGGTGTAGCTTTTCCTGCTTCTATTTGTAATTTAATTATATTATCTACTTCTTTTTCTGCCATTATTTAGCACCTCCTTATAATGATTTTACTTATTAAATAGTTATTAATTAACTTTTTGAACTTGTATAAAATCTAACTCTACTGGTGTTTCTCTTCCAAACATAGAAACCATAACCTTAACTTTACGCTTTTCCTTATTTATTTCTTGAACAACTCCAATAAAGTTTTCTAATGGTCCATTCATAACTCTAACAGAATCATTAACTTCATAATCTACATTAACATCTGCTACTTCAAATCCCATATTTCTAATTTCCTCTTCTGTTAAAGGAATAGGGTCTGTTCCTGAACCAACAAATCCTGTAACACCTCTTGTATTTCTAACAATATACCAAGATTCTTCTGTTACAATCATTTTTACTAATACATAACCTGGGAAAACTTTTTTTAAGTTAACTTTTTTCTTTCCATCTTTAATTTCTATTTGTTCTTCCAATGGAACAACTATATCAAAAAAGAAGTCTTCTAGTTCCCTATTTTTTATTGTTTTCTCCAAGTCAGTTTTTACTTTGTTTTCATAACCTGAATATGTATGAACTACATACCATTGTGGTTTTTTTTCTTCTTGAGACATTTAACTAAAGCCTCCTTTTATTCTTGAACATTTTCTTCTACTGATTCTTGTGGAGCATCCTCTACATTTTCAGTTGTAGGTTCTGTTGCAGATTCTTCAGTAGTATTTTCAGTTTCAGTTTCGGTATTTTCTACAGTATTTTCTACTGTATTATTTTCTTCAGATGTTTGAACTGCATTTTTTAATTTGTCTATTCCATAAGTATTCATTGCTTCAAATACAAAGTCTAAACAAAATACAATTGCAACAATTATAATTACAATTGCTATAACAGCTAATGTACTTTTTGCAAGTTCAGCTGGTGTTGGCCAAACAACTTTCTTAAGTTCAGCTTTAAAACCTTTCCCAAAACTTTTCTTGTCTTTGTTATTCTTTTTAATTTCTTTTTTCTTTGCTTCTTTAGCCATTTTATTTCCTCCTTAAAATAGCTTATTTAGTTTCTTTATGTGTAGTATGTTTTTTACAGAATTTACAATATTTAGATACTTCTAATCTATCTGTATTGTTTCTTTTATTCTTTTCAGTAGTATAATTTCTTCTTTTACATTCTGTACATTCAAGTGTTATTACTTCTCTTGCACCTTTTGCTGCCATTTACATACACCTCCGTAATTAGCATTTTTTTTGAAACGATGTGAGCACATGTATTTTTCTCATACATACGCTCTGCTATTTTATCACTTATTTTACGATATGTCAATTGGTTTTGAGTGATTTTTCCTATATTTTATTAAAAAAGTTAATATATATTTTTTATTTCTTTTTTTGTACAGAGAATCCAAATTTTCCAATTTTTTCTCCTAATGGATAATAGCCACCATTAGCATATGCAATTAAATTACATTTTGATATGTCAAATGCACCTTTTTCGTCTATGTATTTTTCATCTGCATCTATTGAAAGTACTTCTGCTACAAACATATGATGACTTCCAAGTTCGTTTATTTCTTTTACCTTACATTCTATTGAAACTGGACTTTCTTTTATTAGTGGGCATTTTACAAAATTTGCTTTTTCTTTATGTAAGTTCATTTCTTTAAATTTATCATATTTTTCTCCACTTCTGCATCCACACCAATCTGTTTTTCTTGCGAGCTCCTTAGTTGTCAAATTTATTGCAAATTCTTTGTTTTCTTTAATCATATTATATGAATGTCTTTCTGGTCTTACAGAAATATAAACCATTGCAGGATTTGTATTTAATATTCCTGTCCATGCAACTGTTATTATGTTTGAGTTTTCCATATCTCCACAACTAACCATTACTGCTGGTATTGGATATATGAAAGTTCCTGGTTTCCACATTACTTTTGACATTAAAATCACTCCTTTTATATTAAATATATGTTTTTAGTTTTTTAAAATTACTGTTTTTAGTTATAACATAAAATATATCTTTCTTCAACTTATATTATATTTATAAAAAAGGGTACTTACTTTTAAAAATAAGTACCCTAAAATTTTATTCATCTAAATGATAATATTTTGTAACTGTATTACCATTTTTATCTATTGTAGTTTTAGACTTCCATTTTGGTTGCCATGGGCAAATACATTTCACTATCATAAGAAGTAGTAAAAGTATTAAATCTAAAATCATCCAGAATGGATCTACTCCTAAAAAGTATGCAAAATCAATTATACCTTTTAGCATTTTTTTACCTCAAATATTTTTTTAATATTATACAATCATTTTTATTTTATGTCAATTAACCAGTGTAAGTTTTTTTAAGCCAACCACTTTTAACATTTAAAGCATAGCGCCGATAGGTCAACGACCACACGGCTTTCCGCGCTCGTTTTACAGTTTAAAACTAGTTGTTATATGGTTTTCCTTTGTAAATCCATATAACATCAGTTTTTGCACCTTCGAAATTTCCTTTTATCTCACACCGTGAGCAGTCAATTTCTCAGCAGTTAATAGCTTCGCTATAACACCGATAGGTCGACGACCACACGGCTCTAAACTATAAAAATTTTTTTTACCAACGACTCCTAGCATCGAACTAGATGTTTCAAAGCTTGTCTTCGCAATCTTTGAAATATCAGTTCATGCATATTCAGAAACTTCGCTTTCTCTGCCACTGGCAGCGCTCGT
>CANRKA010000047.1 GCA_947631025.1 uncultured Clostridia bacterium
ATTGGTGATTAAAATTAATTTGCAAATGTTATAGCACGGATTTTCTTAAATTTTCGTGATATAAAAATCCATAGCACAAATTTTTTTAATTTTTCGTTCTATAAAAAATAAGTATCAGCACATATCTACTGACACCTATTTTTATAAAGATTCTCTATAACTCATTTTAATAAATTCTTTTTAATAATTGAAATATCTAACTTTGCTACATATCTACAAACCAACACAACTTATACCTGTTGTTTTTACTATAGATACACTCTCAAGTTTCCTAGTATTTCAAACACTTTGCTTAATTTTCTAAAATTAAGATTATGTGTTTCCACTTACCATATCAGATACAACTTTAACTCTCACACTCAAATTTTGGTGTTTTTCTTTGCCATATTTTCCTTTTTGCTCAAAAGTTATAATCTCTGAAACCATATCAAAATCAAGTATTACATGTTTTGTTTTAATTGTAGCACTGCCACACACTCCACATGGTTTGTAAATGGGAACATATCTACTGGTTGAATTTGATTTATTTTATAAGATTCTTCAAATTTCGCTAAATCCCTTATTAATGTTGCAGGATTACAACTTATATAAATTAATCTATTTGGTTTTATTTTTAATATATTTTCTATTGATTTATTATCTAATCCTTTTCTTGGTGGATCTACCATAACTACATCTGGTATTATTTTTCTATTGTTTATTAAATCATCTAATACATATTCTGTATCTCCTGCTATAAATTCTATATTTTTTATATTATTTATTTTAGCATTTTCTTTAGCATCTTTTATTGCTTCGTCTACTATTTCTACTCCATAAACTTTTTTTGCATATTTTGCCATAAATAAACTAATTGTTCCTATTCCACAATATAAGTCAAACACTATATCTTCTTTGCTAATATTAGCTGCTTCTACTCCTATATTATATAGTTTCTCAGCTTGTATAGGATTTACTTGATAAAATGAAAGTGGTGAGATTTTAAATGTATAATCTCCTAAAATATCTGTAATATATTTTTTCCCATATATATTAATATTTTCTTTTCCAAGTATTACATTTGTATTTTTAGTATTTACATTTTTTACTATACTTTTTACATTTTTAAATTTTGATGTAATAGTGTCTATTAATTCCTGTTCTTTTGGAATTTTTTTACCATTTATTACTAATATGCACATTATTTCCTTAGTTTTTATTCCTGTTTTTATAACTATATGTCTAAATAATCCTTTTTGAGTTTTCTCGTTGTATAATGAAATATTATTTTCTTTTATAAAATTAAATATATATTTAGCAATTTCTTCTGCATACTCATTTTGAATAAAACACTTTTTTACAGGAATTATTTCATGGCTTCTTCTAGCAAATACACCTATTACTGGATTACCCTCTTTGTCTGTTCCTAATGGATATTGTGCTTTATTTCTATAGTGAAGCGGATTTTTCATTCCAATAGTTTCTTTTACACTAATTGTATTTTTAAGACCTTTATTTACTAAATTTTGTACTATATTTTGTTTTATCTTTAAAGTTTCATCATAATTTATATGTCTTAAATTACATCCTCCACATCTTTTATAACTTTCACAATCAGCATTTATTCTATTTTTAGAAGATTTAATTATTTCAATGATTTTTCCATATGCATGAGATTTTAAAACTTTTATTATTAATATTTTAACTTTTTCTCCCTTTATTGCACCTGGAATAAAAACTGCAAAATTGTTAATCTTTGCTATTCCTTCTCCTTCAAATCCATTATCTATAATATCAACTATATATTCACTATTTTTTTGTATTTTAATTGATTCATAATCCGAAGAAAAGACATTTTCTTCTCGTTTGCCCATTTTATCCTCCTATTTTACATTTATCTTATTATATAATTTTCATTTAAAATTAGAAAAAAGTAAAACAAATAAAGACTCAATAATTATATTTACTAACTTTAAGTCTTTAAATTATTTTATTTTAATTGGTGGAGATGAGGAGAGTCGAACTCCTGTCCATAAATCCTTCCATATAAACTTCTCCGAGAACAGTTTGTTATTTAGTTTTCTTTTTTTATTAGATTAACAAACAAAACTAATAAAAAAATAGTTTCTAAAATACCCTTTATTTCCGAAACATGAAATAAATTTGTTTCCTTACTATTTTAACACCTTTTAATAGCCGTAAGGACTCTATAAAAAGATGACACCGCAATTAAGCAGCGTATGCTAATTCTCTATTATCAGCGTTTATTTGTTTTCTCGTTTATTTAAGTGGCCAACGAGAATCCACTTACTCGCTATTTATACTTCTAGATTAATGTCGAAACCATTACATCCCCATATGATTTTATTATAATATATTTTTTAGGTGATTACAATATTTTTTTCTTTTTTGCTTGCATAATTTTTTGTTATATGCTAATATAATTAAGTAACGTTTATAGGGGTATAGTGTTAATGGTTAGCACGATGGTCTCCAAAACCACAAGTCTGAGTTCGAATCTTAGTACCCCTGCCATATATTTTAGAGAGCTACTTTTATGGAGGTTATTTCATATGAGTAGTTTTTTTAATTCTGCTAAAAAAACCCTAATTATTTTTATAATTTTTATTGCTTTTATTTGTATATTTTTTATTCCCTTTGCATCTTCTGCAAATGTCTCAAATGAAAATTTAAATAATGAAACAATTTTCCTTAATCCAAATGGGCTTATTTGGCCATCCCCAGGGTATACAAAAATAAATTGTCCTTTTGGTAAAAGAGTTGCACCTACAACTGGTGCTTCTACATATCATAAAGGAATTGATATTGGTGCTCCAGAAGGTAGTAGTTTAGTTGCAGTTTGTGATGGCGAAATTACATTTACAGACTTTTTAGGTGGTGGAGGCTATACAATTACATTATCTGTAGCAAATATGAAAATATCCTATTGTCATGTTAATCCTAATTTTATTATTAAAAAAGGAGACATGGTAAAACAAGGACAAATTATAGGAAAAGTTGGACCTAAATATGTTTATGGAGTTCCAGGTAATAAATATGCAGATTCAACTGGAAAACCAACTAATGGTGCGACCACTGGTCCTCATTTACATTTAGGTATTCGTGTTGATAACAAATATCAAAACCCTTTAGATTATTATTAAAAAAAGAACCAATATACTAATTGGTTCTTACATATCATCATCTTCATCTTCATAATTTTCTGTATCTTCACATCCATTACAGCATGAGCAATGTCCTCCTAAATCATCATGTTCTTCTGAACAATTCCAATCTAGTTCAATAATATTATTACATTCTGGGCAAGAAACTTCTGTTTTTAGTTCATCCATTTCTATTTCAAAATTATAGTTACAATATGGACATGCAATTTCGAAAACTAAGTCTTCTCCATCTTCTTCATCAATAAACAATTCGTTTTCTATTTTATTAATAATTGCATCTAATCTTTTTGCTTTAGAATCTAGTTCTTTTTGCTTATCTTCTAATGCCTTAAGTCTTTCATTAAAATCGTTAACAATTTTTTCTATATCTGCCATACTTGTTTCCTTTCTAAACTCTTTCCATGTATTCACCAGTTCTTGTATCTATTCTAATAACATCTCCAATATTTATAAATAATGGAACTGATATTTCGAATCCATTTTCTAGTGTTGCTGGTTTTCCAGAAGTTGTTGTTGTATTTCCACTAAATCCTGGTTCTGTATATGTAACTTCTAATTCAACAAACATTGGTGGTTCTACTGCAAATACATTTCCCTTGTAAGATAATATTTTAACATTCATATTTTCTTTTATGTATTTTAAAGCGTCTCCTATTTGTTCTTTGTTTAGTGGTATTTGTTCATAACTTTCATTATCCATAAAATAATATAAATTTTCATCATTATATAGATATTGCATTTCTCTTTTTTCTATTTCTGCTCCTGGATATTTTTCTGATGGATTAAATGTTTTTTCTATAACTGCTCCTGATATAACATTTTTTAATTTTGTTCTTACAAATGCTGATCCTTTTCCTGGTTTTACATGTTGAAATTCTACTACTTTAAATACATTACCATCCATTTCGAATGTTGTTCCATTTCTAAAATCTCCTGCTGTATATACTTCTGCCATATTTATTCCTCCTTAATATTATTTTCAACTTGTGTTATTTTATACTAAATTTTAAATAAAATCAAGCTTTTATTTAAATCTAGGCTTAGTTTTTGAAGTGTGGTATAGTTTTTTTAATTTTTAACCTCTAACATCTAGCCTTTATTTATAAATTTCCAAGAATCTTTGCACATTTCTTCTAATGTTTTTGTTACTTCCCATCCTAATTCTTCCTTTGCTTTTTTAGGGTCAGAATAACATGTTGCAATATCTCCTGCTCTTCTAGGTGCTATTTTATATGCAACTTTTTTTCCTGTTGCCTGTTCAAATGCTTTAACCAT
>CANRKA010000048.1 GCA_947631025.1 uncultured Clostridia bacterium
CCTAAATTATATATAAATAATCCTTTTTGTTCTTTTTCTAATTTTTCTAGTGCTTTTATATGTCCTTTTGCTAAGTCTACTACATGTATGTAGTCTCTTACTCCTGTACCATCTGGTGTATTGTAATCATCTCCAAATATTGAAAGTTCTTTTAACTGTCCTGATGCAACTCTTACAATGTATGGCATTAAATTATTTGGTATTCCTTGTGGCTCTTCTCCTATTAATCCGCTTTCGTGTGCTCCTACTGGATTAAAATATCTAAGTATTGCTATATCCCAACTATTATCTGAAGTATATATGTCTTTTAATATTTGTTCTATAAACAATTTTGTTGTTCCATATGGATTTGTTGTTCCTCCCACTTTTGCATCTTCTGTTAGTGGGATTTTTTCTGGTTCTCCATATACTGTTGCAGAAGAACTAAATACAAATTTTTTTACTCCATATTTTTTCATTGTATCTAACAGTACAAGTGCTCCAGAAATATTATTTGTATAATACTCAATAGGTTTTTCAACTGATTCTCCAACTGCTTTAAATCCTGCAAAGTTTAATACTGAATCTATATTATTTTCTTCAAAAACCTTTTCTAATTTTTCTCTATCTAAATAATTTATTTCATAAAACTTAAATTCTTTTCCTGTAATTTTTTTAATTGCATCTAAAACCTTAGGTTTACTATTAGAGAAATTATCTATTATTACAACTTCTTTCCCTTCATTTAATAATTCCACTACTGTGTGGCTACCTATATAACCTGCACCACCTGTAACTAGAACTGACATAAAATTTTCCTCCTTTTATTTATACAATTCTTTATAAATTTCATAATCTCTTAATATTTTTCTTACATAATTATTTGTTTCTTTGTATGGTATATTTTCTGCATCTGTCCCATCTGCTTTTATTGTTCCATTTTTTATCCATTTATCTACATTTCCGCTTCCTGCATTGTATGCCATTAGTGCAACTGTTATATTCCCATATTTTTCTATTAACAGTGAATAATATTTTGCTCCAAGCATAATATTGTCTTTTGCATTGTATAGCATATCTATATCAAATTCTTTTCCCATTTTAGTTGCAACATCTTTTGCTGTAGGAGCCATTAACTGCATTAGACCTACTGCTCCGCTAGAAGAAACTACCCCTTCTTTAAAGTTACTTTCAACTTTTATTATTGCATATACTAAATTTGGATCTATGTTATTTTCTTTTGCATTTTTTTCTACATATTCATCGTATTCTTTTTCATATATTTTTTTTAATATGATTTTGTCTATATTATAATATTTTATTCCTACAAAGGCTAAAACAATTATTAATATAATAAATATCAATTTTTTCATTATTTCTCCTTTTGTTTTATATTAAGTCAATATAGTTATTAGTACTACAGCATTTATTGACTTAATACAATTTTATTTTGCATTATACCAATTATCTGCTTCACACATATCTACAGTTAATGGTACTTTTAATTTTATTACATTTTCCATACAGTCTTTTAATATTTTTTTAACTTCTTCTTTTTCTTCTTTTTTTGCTTCTATTATTAATTCATCATGTATTTGTAAAATTAGTTTTGACTTTAAGTTTCTCTTATTTAATTCTTTATATGTGTTTATCATTGCTATTTTCATTATGTCTGCTGCTGTTCCTTGTATTGGGGTGTTCATTGCTGCTCTTGCCCCGAAATTGTCTTACCATATAATTATTAGATTTTAGCTCTGGTATATATCTTCTTCTTCCATAAAGAGTATCTACATAACCTTGTTCTTTCGCTTTTTCTACAACTTCTTTCATAAAATTGTCTATTCCAGAATATTTTTCTAAGTATTGCTCTATATATTTTTTTGCTTGTTTTTTACTAACTCCGTAGTTGTCCTGCTAAACCGAAATCACTTATTCCATATACTATTCCAAAGTTTACTGCTTTTGCATCTGATCTTTGCTCTTTTGTTACTTCCTCTATTGGAATATTTAATACTTTAGAGGCTGCTTGTTTATGAATGTCTTCGTTATTATTAAAAGCTTGTATCATATTTTCGTCTCCAGAAATGTGTGCTAATACTCTTAGTTCTATTTGAGAATAGTCTGCATCGATAAATACACTATCTTCTGCTGGTTTAAATACTTTTCGTAATTGCTTACCAAGTTCTATTCTTGTTGGTATATTTTGTAAATTTGGTTCTGTTGAACTTATTCTTCCTGTTGCTGTAATTGTTTGATGAAAATATGAGTGAATTCTTTTAGTTTCATCATTTATATATGGTATAAGTCCTTCTACATAAGTAGAATTTAATTTTGATAAACTTCTATATTCTAATATTTTTTCTATTACAGGATGTTCTCCTACTAATTTTTCTAATACTGCAACATCTGTAGAATAACCACTTTTTGTTTTTTTATATACTGGTAATTTTAGTTTTTCAAATAATATTTCTCCTAGTTGTTTTGGAGAATTTATATTAAATTCTTCTCCACATAAACTATAAATTTCTTTCACTAATCCTTCTAAATTACTTTTTATTTTGTTTCCAAATTCTTGTAATTCATCTTTTTGCGCATGCATACCAGCCCATTGCATTTCTGCTAATACTTCTACCAAAGGCATTTCTATTGTACGAAATAATTCTAATTCTTTTTGTTTTTCTAATTCTTCTATTATTTTTTTATATGATTTTGCAATTGTGTAGCAATATATTGCATATTTATATTTATCATTTTTTTCTTCATTTATGCTTTGCTCTCCAAATAAATTTATTTGTGCATCTTCCTTTTCACCTACTCCTTTAGTTTCTAAATATTCGTTTATATTTAAATTTAAATATTTCATTGCAATATCTTCTAAAGGGTATTTATTTGTTGTTGGGCATATATCATATTCTGCAACTTCTGCATCATATACAATATTATTTGGCTTTATTCCTAATTGTTTTAGTAAAATATAATCTTTAGAAAGTTTATAACCATATTTTTCTATTTTTTCGCTTTCAAATATTTCTTTTAATACTTGTATATTGTCTATTGTACTAAAATATACTTTTTCTTCTGCATATATATATATTGTTTTTAATTTCTCTTTTATTATGTTTTTTATGCTATTGTCTTCTTCGTTTTCAAAATAGAAAAATATTTTGTTTTCTTTTTCTACTATTTTCTTTATTTGCTCTAAACTTTTTTCTTCTACTTCAAAAATATTTTTTATATCTATAGTTTCTTTTTGTTCTTTGCTTGATAAATTAAATCTTTCTATATATCTGTTAAAGTTAAGTTCTTTAAATATGTTTAGTACTTTTGGTTTATCCCATTCTTCAACTTTTAATTCTTCTAAGCTCATTTCTACTGGTGCTTCTAAATTAATTGTTCCTAATTCTTTAGAAAGAAAGGCTAATTCTTTGTTATTTACAATATTTTCTCTTTGTTTTCCTTTTAAATCATCTTCTCCTGCTTCTACTTTGTTGTACAAGTTTTCTATTGAACCATATTTTTTTATTAAATTTAATGCGGTTTTTTCTCCTATTCCTGGCACACCTGGGATATTGTCTGATGTATCTCCTTGAAGGCCTTTTACTTCTATTAATTGTTTTGGTTCTATTCCATATGTTTCTATAATTTTACTTCTATTAAAATCTTCTACTTCTGTTTTTCCTGCCTTTGTTCTTGGTATACGTATTGTTACTTTATCTGTTGCAAGTTGAAAATTATCTCTATCTCCTGAAAGTACTGTTACTTCTAGTCCTTGTTTTTCGCCATAAACTGATAAAGTTCCTAAAATGTCATCACCTTCATAGCCTTGTTTTTCTATTATATCTATATTCATAGCTCTTAAAATATCTTTTATAATTGGCATTTGCTCTGCAAGTTCATTTGGCATTCCATGTCTATTTGCTTTATATTCTTTATATTTTTCGTGTCTTTTTGTTGGACCTTTCATATCAAAAGTAACCATCATGTATTCTGGTTGCAATTCATCCATTACTTTAAACATAATTGCTAAAAACCCATATACCGCATTTGTATATTTTCCGGTCTTTAGTTGTTAGCATTTTATTGTTCATAATTCCATAAAATGCTCTATTTAAAATACTATTTCCATCTATTAATAATAATCTACTCAAGATTCTTCTCCTTTTACTTTTTTAAATCTTTTGAATAATATTTTCCAAATCTTTTTTTATTTGCTTACTATATCTATCCTCCTCTGAACAATACACTTAAACCCACACAATTTTCTTTGTATTTTTAAGTCCATT
>CANRKA010000049.1 GCA_947631025.1 uncultured Clostridia bacterium
AGTCATTTCCTGGTAATAAAACTTTTAAGTTCTCTATACCATCATCTTTTAATTTTTTAATTGTTTTTAATAACATCCCTTGATTTTTTCTTTTACTTAACTCAGCGGGGTAAATTATTACAAAATCATCTTTTTTTACCCCTAAACTTTTTCTTAATTCTGTTTTTTCTTCTTCTGTCACTTTTACATTGAAATTTTTTTCGTCTACTCCTACTCCGTGGACTAGTTCTATTCTCTTTGCTTTTAAATGTTTTTTTGCTAATTTATAATCCTCTTCATTTATTGTTATTAAGCAATCTGTATAATGAGCCATAATTTTTTCAATTGGATAATATAGTAGCCATTTAATTAATGGTGCTCCTTTAAAAAAGTGAAATCCATGTGCTGTATATATAACTTTTGTATTATTCTTTTTTCTGGTTTTTCTAGCTGACAACCTCGTTAAGATACTCGCCATTGGTGTATGGCAATGTATAATTTCATATTCTCCATTATTTATTATTTTCTTTAATTCTTTGTATACTTGTATATTTTTCAATTTAAAAGGTGATCTTTCAAAAGGTATTTCAAAATGTTTATTGCAATGTTTGATTTCTCTTCTTCCTTTACTCGCTACATGTACTTCATATCCTTGTTCTTGAAACCATTTTAAATATGGTGTATGAAATCCAATTATATGACCGCTTACACTCGCTACAAATAATACTTTTCCTTTACCCATCTTCGCTGTCCCTTCATTTATATACTTACTAATTTTAAAATCATTTTATTTCTTGTTTTCTATGAATACTTCTGTTAATATTTCTTCTGTTAAATCTCCAAATAATGGTCCATTACAAAATTGATGAAAATCCAGTTCTGCACTTGATAAATTTGCTTCTATAAATACAGGCTCATAATTTTCATCAATGGCAAAATCCCAACCTATTATTTTAAAATGAGCAATTTTTTTATGCATATTTTTTACATTTTGTATTACACTTTCAAATCCTTTAAGTGTTATATCTTGAAAAGTGTTAGGCAAATCTATTTTTTCTCCTTTTTTGTTGTAAAAAATTCCTTTTAAAGTTCCTTTTTCATCTATTCCACAGCAAATTCCTCCTGCCGAAAAATTATCTATTCTAGAATCTCCTACTCCTATTCGTAAAATAGCTGATAATATTATAACTTCTCCTTTCCATAGCAATGATGAAACCCTTATTGTATTTAGTGAATTCTTGTGTATTTTAGATAATTCTGGACTTTGTTTCACTAATTTTTGTATTACATAATCTTTTTTATATTCTTCTATCAGCTCTCTTATTTCAGTTTTACCATTAATTACTTTTACATTTTTCCCAGAGCCTGAATCTATAGATGGCTTTATTATTAATTCTTTTTCTATTTTTAATATTTTTTCAATAATTAACATTGCTTCGCTTTTTTTCAAAATTTTAAAATCTTTATCATAAAAAACCCCATTTACATTTTTTATTATTGTTTCAGGTCTCTTTAATTCTTTAAAGGTTCTATCATAATAACTTTTATCACCAATAGCTCTTCCTAATCTAACATTATTAAAGTAGGGATTTATTTTTGAAAAGAATATATAGTCTGGAATGAATCTCACATCTTTTTTACCTGTAACATTAAAATACATTTTATGTGTATAAGTGTTTATTTTTACCCCATGTTGTTTGTAATAATTCTTTATTTCTTTTTTATATTCTGAATCTAATTTTAGTTTTTTATTAACATAGTTTCTCATTTTTACCAAAAACCAAACTCTAGAGCGTTTTTTCTCATAATTATAACTAAAATCCACCAAAAATTTATCTATTTTTTCTATTATTTTCATTATTGTTGCCTCCTATATGCTGGAAAGAATTCTTCGTTTTTATCTATTCCTTTATTATTACACAATTTTTCATAAACTTCTTTATTCCAGATTTTTTTACCTATATAAAAATCAAACTCTGTATTTTGAGCAAACTTTTTCTTAAACAAATACAATGAATTCTCTAATGAATTGCTTGTACCTCCACCATAATGTATTAAATTATATCCTTTTTGTTTTCCCCAAAGTACTGTCGCATATTTCAATATATATGCTGGCGATAAATGGAGATATTTTGTATCTGTTCCTGATAAATGTACATGTATTGTTTTATTACTTATAAAATATAGCCCAGCTGCCACTACTTTATTTTCATATATTGCTTGAACTTGTATAAGATTATTATGAAAATATTTATTCATTTTTTCAAAATACTCATCATCAAAGTAGTAATATTCATCTGCTTTTTTTCTGTCCATATTTAAATAATAAATTCTTTTGAATTCTGAAAAATCTTCTACATTTTCAATTACCCTATAAGTAATTCCTTTTTTTAACACTTGTCTTATTGTTTTCCTACAACTCTTACTAAATTCCTTTTCCATAGGATTTTCTGATATATTTAAATTTGTTCCCAATGTAGGTCTTAAATATTGAATGCTATATATGCTTTTAAAATCTATTGCATTATTTTCTATAGGATGAAATCTTACAAATTCACTAACAATATTATTTTTTTTACAATATTGTTTGAATTCCTGTTCATATTTCTTTAATAATTCTTCTTCCTTACCTTTTATTCTTTTTTCAATTATTGGTCCTCCATATCCATATGGTGTGATTATGTCATAATAAATATTTTCACCTATTTTACTTGGTATTTCTCTTATAATAAATTGATTTGATACCTTTCCATTTTCATCTTTATATTCAAAAACATGAGCTTTGCCTTTTTCTATATGTTCATATAATTTACCATAATTTTTATCAAAATATATATCTTTTGCCATTATTCTTCCCTCTTCTTTATATTAAATCCATTTTTTTTATAAAAACTTAGTGCTCCTATATTATTTTTATTTACTAAAAGTTCCAGTTCTTTACATTTTTTAACTTCATTCTCTAACTTTTTTAATAACTTACTTCCTATTCCTTTACTTCTATAGTTCTTGTTTATAAAAAAATAATTAATATGTGTAATACTTGGTTCTTCTCTTTTTTTATATCCCCATATAAAACCTATCAACTTTTCTTTTTCTAATGCACCTATTATTGTTGCTGTTTCATCTTTAGTAAATTTACACATATTGGTATATATTCTTTCTATTTCAGTTTCGATTTTGTTTTTTGTGTAATTTTCTCTTAATTGCCTTATATATTCTTTTAATGTGCTTTCATATAGTTTTACTTCTTCATTTTCTAACTTTTTTATTTGCACTATTTATTTTCTTCCTTTCCACATCTAAGCTTTCCATTGTATGTTCTTTTCCTACTAATATACCCTCTTTTTTTATTACTTTTTTTATTGTTTTCAATACTATTTTCACATCATTCATAAAATTACAATTACGTACGTATTCAACATCTAATTTTAATCTTTCGTCCCAATCTACAGTATTTCTTCCATTTACTTGTGCTAATCCCGTAAGCCCTGGTCTAACGTCATGTCTATGTCGTTCTTTCTCTGTATAATATGGTAAATATCTAACAAGCAATGGCCTTGGTCCTACAATTGACATATCACCTTTTATTATATTAATCAATTCTGGTAACTCGTCTAAGCTTGTACTTCTAAGTATCTTTCCAAACTTTGTTAGCCTTTCTGAATCTGGTAGCAATTCTCCATTTTCATCTTTTTCATCTGTCATTGTTCTAAATTTATATAATGTAAATATTTTTTCATCTTTTCCTGGACGCTCTTGCTTAAATATTGCTGGCTTTCCTAACTTTATTCTTACTAATAGCCATATAATAATCATTATTGGCATTAATATTATTAATGCCAATAGACTTAATATTAAGTCTAGCATTCGCTTTATATATTTTTTATACATTAAAACTTGCCCTCACTTATTTAAACAAATTTCTGATAGTTTCAGTAATTTCTTTCATTTCTTCTTCAGTCATTCTTGTGTCACATGGTAAGCATAGTCCTCTTTCAAATAAATCTTCTGAAATTGCTTTATCTTCTATTTTTATAAAATCGTATTTTTCAAATACTGGTTGCATATGCATTGGTTTCCATACTGGTCTTGATTCTGCATTTATTTTTT
>CANRKA010000050.1 GCA_947631025.1 uncultured Clostridia bacterium
ACATTGTCAACTAGTGTTCCTTTAAATGGTTTTCTTGCTACTATTATTGGTTCGTACGCTGGTTTTAAACAAGTTCCATAGCCTTCCCATTTTTTCGCTAATTCTGTCGCTGGTTTTGTTATATCAAATTCATCTTTTCCGCTAAAAGTTAACATATTCCCTTTCGTTAAACCCGCTTTACCTTTTCCTATTATTTCTCTTTCAGCTTCTTTTCTTTCAATTAGCCAGTCAAAATTATTGTTTAAATTCAATATAATTTTAAGTTTTTCATATTCTTCTTTGGTAGGCAATTCTTTGCCGATTTCATAACTTTGTATTGGCACATCCTCTCTATTACTTTTATAGGTAAATAATTTTCTGCCAAGTTCTAATTTACTAAAATTATTTTGTTCTCTTTTTTCTTTTAAATATTTACCAAATTTTATATATTCTTCTTTTGTATTTTTATTTCTTTTATCTATTTGCTTACTTATATCCATTGACTTTGGAAATCCGAGAACCATATAACCACATAATGCAATCTCTTATTTCAAAACCTGCGTCCTCTATTGCACTTGCTATACGATGATATGTACGAGTTCCGCCGAAAGATAATAAGTATCCTCCGTGGTTTCAAAACATTTAAACATTTCTCCCACATTTCCACATTATATTCAATTCCTGAGCCGTCCCACTCTTTTCCCATGAAGCCTTTTGACAGTCTACTAAATGCCCCATCTTTCCCATACTGTGCTGGAGCAGAATTTTCTTTGCCAAATCTTTTTGTTATACTTGTTAATCCATAAGGTGGGTCTGTTATAATTACATCTATACTTTCTTTTTCTATTTCATCTAATGCTAATAAACAATCTTTATTTATTATCTGATACATACTTTCTCCAAATAATTTTTTAAATATCTTTTCTAGCACATTTACAACAATACTATTTCCAGCTTGTTTATATAATTGAGTATTACTCATTGGTACATTTTTTGCTTTTTCAAAATCTTCATCACTAAATCCCATAAGTCGCCAACATTCTTTCGGTGTAAGTTTTCTAACTCTATAACTTATGTGTGAAAGCTCTAAAACACCCATACTATCATTGCCCATTAATGTTTGTGCTACTTGCTTTCCTACTCTTCCTCTTCTAGTTTTGCTATTTGGATATGATAAATTAATGCTATCTCCTTCAACTGCTTCATCGTATCCTTTTTTTGTTGCATTTTTAATTAAAATTTTAGGTTCTGTATTTCCACCTTGACAAGTATGTACTGTTGGACTTATCCCATTTTCTGAATATACTCTTCTGCAACTCTCATTTATCTTGTCCCATTTTCCACCTTTTAAATTTCCAATTTGCACACATTTAGGGTCTTTCCAATCTCTTGCTAATAAAGTATCACAACAATTATTATTTTGTATTCTTTTTCTCTCTTGTGTAAAATTGCTACTTTTTATTTTATTTATTTTTTCATCACTTAAATAATATTTTTCTTCAACTTCATCTTCTAGTATATCTTTTAGTCTTAGTTTAAGTGTTTCTTTTTCTGGAAACTTGAAATGTCCTTTATCTATATCTTCTCTTATTGATATAGTATAAACTCTCTCTCGATTCTGTGGTACTCCATAATCTTTAGCATTTAAAACTTTCCAGTAGTTTGTATATCCTAGTTGTTTCATTTTATCTAAATAAGCATTAAAATTATGTATATGCTTTTTACTAAGTATATTTTTGACATTCTCCCACAACACATATTTGGGTTTGTTTCTTTCTACAATCCTTAGTGTTTCATACATAAGACTACTTCTTGTTCCACTTCCTCTATCTCCTCCAGCTTGTTTTCCTGCTATTGAAAAATCTTGACATGGGCTTCCGATGACAGATTAAATCTATATTATCAAATATTTTAT
This sequence comes from uncultured Clostridia bacterium, assembly GCA_947631025.1. GTDB lineage: Bacteria > Bacillota > Clostridia > TANB77 > CAG-508 > Merdicola. Next base: position 1,895 of record CANRKA010000050.1, read on the forward strand.
TGTAATTTCTTATATCTTGTAGTTCAAAATTAGTGCCATGAATTGCGTTAAAACTTGCTAATGCAAACTTGTCATTTTCTACTGCGTCTACAATTTCTAAATCTATTCCTAATCTTTTTAATGCTACGCTACATGCCCCGTATTCCAGCAAATAATTCAATTATTCTCATTTTCTACCTCTTCTATTTCTAGTATAACTTTTGCTTCTTTGTCGTACTTAAATTCATCTATAAATCCTGTTACATAGTTTCTATTGTCATCTTTCAATTTCCCTGCCTTTACAAGTGAATCTAATATAAACTTCTTAGCAAAACAAATATTGTCAAGATCACGCTTCTTATTTTCCTCTACCCATATAAATTTAATCTTTATTGGTTTTTCAAATTTAGGAAGTTTGTTTATGAAGTACCCTATATCATTTTCAATTTGCCTTTTCATGTTTGCACCAGCGTAAGGATTTTTTCTACATTCGTTGATATATTGATTTAAGCTAGGTAACTTAATTGGTATTTCTATTTTTATCATAGCTTTATCCTTTCCTGTATTCCTAATATTTCTTTAATTTCAGTTATTTGCGGAGGTTTAGCTCCTTCACATTTTGGATTTCCTGTAAAATTTAATACCTCCAATTTATTACACCCCGTGCAATATCCTTTTGCTATTGCGGTTTTACAAGGTTCTTGTAATGGTGGATATTTCATTTTTACTCCTCACTAATCTATTCTTGGTATATGTTTATCTATCTGTTTACTTATTTCGTCTATTCTCTTTTTCTGTTGTTTTACAAATTCTCTATATTCTAAATGTTCTAGTATAAGAGCTGTAAATTGAACTGCAAGTAGCGTAATATTTATAACTCTAGCTCCATTTAAAACATTTCCTGTTATTATATGAAATACTACAAAACCTATGCTATTAACTAATATAGTTAAAGTTAAAATCACTTGTAATAAACTCCATTTGTCTAACTTCATAATATCCCTCCTTTTTATTTTCATGCTAAATTCACTTCAGTTATTAACGGAATATTCTTATTTTGGCTCATTCCGTTTGCACAAGTGCAACGTGCTGCATAATCTAAATCATATTCTCTGTTGCCATCTTTGAAATGTTTTTTGTACATTACGAATCCCGTACCATTGCATATATCACATTCAACTTTTTCTTTTACTTCTGGTGCATTAAAAGTTAAAGATCTTTGAATTTCTAAAATATCTGCTAATTTTGGCATATATTTGCATTTTCTAAAAGCTTCTTGCACTATTTGCCTATATCTTTGAATAGAGATATTTTTTAATTCTCTAAACCACTCATCACGCTGAAACCTAGTCAATTCTTTGTCGAAAAAATTCTCTATTCTACTCGTTTCATTTATGAACTCAGGTAGTAACATCTTTTAGACTTTCCTCCATTTCTTTTAAAATCCTTGCTTGTCTTTCTTCTTCCGTTTCTTCGTTTTGCTTTTTGTTTTTGAATTTCAAGTCTTCTGCTTGCACTTTTTCAACCGTGTCAATTCTATTTTCAACCCAGTCGTTCAAAATAACTTTTGCGTATTTCCACTTTCCTCCTACTTCTGACGTCTTTTTTAAAGCTATTTCAATTACTTCCCTTGGCAAATCCTCCAAATAGCTTATACACTCGCTTATTGCGTTCAAATTTGTAGAACCTATGCATTTAATAAACATTTCTTGAAGTTTTTCATCATCAACAGCAGCAGTAGCTCTTTTTTTATTTTTTTCTGCTACTGTTGTTTCTGTTTTGTTTTGTTTCGTTTCTGTTTTGTTTTGTTTATTAATGGTATCGTTTGGAGTATTGTTTGGAGTATTGCTCGGGGTATTGCTTGGAGTATCGTTCGGGGTATTGTTCGGAGTATCATTTGGAGTATTACGATATAGCTTAACTATGCTATACATAGGGGCTTCCGCTTGATTTTTGCCTTTCCAATACAAAATATACCCTTGTGAAATAAGATTATTTCTTGCTCTTATCATTTTTTGTTTATCTATATTACATTTGCTCATTAGAATTGTATTTGCTACTCTAAACTTATCAATCCACCCTGTTTTGTTAGCGATCTGCAATAACATGAAATATA
>CANRKA010000051.1 GCA_947631025.1 uncultured Clostridia bacterium
CTATTGTAATACCTAAAACTAGTAAAGTTATACCTTTACTGTCTTTTAATCTTACATTCTTTTGGTTTATTTTTAAATGTTCTTTCATGCTTTCCAATTCCTTTCCCTTTTTATTTTTATACTAAAATTTTTTAGATTGTTAGACCGTAAATGGTTATGTCGAATCTTGTAAGGCAATAAAAAAAGATTGAATTTATCTATCTTTTTAATATCACATCTGGCCTTTATTTCTACACATTTTTTTAATATTTTAGTTAGTTTCATATTATCATATTTACTATGTGTTTGCAATCAGTTTAAAATCGGAATTCAGGGTAAAAAGTCACAGATATTTTGATAAAAAACCTTATTTTCTAAGTATTTTCGAGCTGGAAAAAGTTTCTTTTTCGCTTTATTACATTTTTATTACATTTTTGTTACATTTTTGTTACACCAAACAAATTTTATAAGAGCTTATTTTTCCCTGTTTTTTTTTGATATTTTCTTTAAAAAATGGTAAAATAATGAGGGATTTTTAAAGAGCAATATCTTACCAAAAAAAGCAAAAACATATAATATATAAAAAGGATAAAAATTATGAATGAAAATACAAATAAAAAAAGAAGAAGAGGAAACGGACAAGGTTCTATTTTTTTTAGTAAAGCAAAAAATGTATGGGTTGCACAATATACGGCTGATGGAAAACGTAGAACTCTATATCAAAGAAAAGGTGAATTAAAAAAAGATTTTATTGCAAGATTTACAAAAGAAATGAATGATATTAACCAAGGAACATATATCGATAAATCTAATAAAACTTTTATGGAAATTTTAACAGAACATATTAGAAACAAATATGATACAAATAAAATATCTGCGAGAACTTATGTTAGAGATTTGCAAACTATTAATCAGTTGAAAGCAACTTGTAGTGAGTTTGTTGATTTACCTATTCAAAAGATAACAGTTTATCACATAAGGCGAAGTTTACCTAATCTTACTCGTTATAGCAATAACTGTATTAAAAAAATATACAGACTTATTAATAAAACTTTTAATATTGCCGTTTCAGATAGAATTTTAGCATATAATCCTATGAATAATGAAAGTATTAGTAGACCCAATTCAGATATACCTGATAGAGAAATTGAAGCTTTAACTATCGACCAACAGAAGAAATTAGTTGAAGCATTAAATAAAACTGAACACAAATACAAGTATATTGTTCTACTTCAGTTATATACTGGAATGAGAATTGGCGAAGTTTTAGCTCTGACTACTGAAGATATTGATTTTGAAATTGGAACTATTACCATTAATAAAACTTTAACTAAAGATGTAAATGATCAGGTTATTATGGGTACTAGTACTAAAACTGATAATTCTAATCGTATACTACTTATGAATAAAAGGGTTAGAAATATTTTAACTAAAGTTTTTGAAATGAGAAGTTACAATAATAATATGTTATTTTACCATAAGGGTAATAATAAATTTGTTACCCCTTCAGAAGTTAATAATTATTTACAAAGACTCAACAGAAGAGAAAAAATAACTGATAGTTTGCATACACATATGTTACGACACACTTTTGCAACTCGTTGTATTGAAAGTGGTATGCAAGTTAAGGCTCTTCAAAAAGTTTTAGGACATAAGAAAGTTCAAATCACTCTTGATACTTATACTTCTTTCTTTAAGGAATTCAACAAGGATGAACTTAAAAAAGTTACTACTTATTTTGAAGCTCAAGGCTTATAATTTTTCAACAAATTAAATATATAAATTATTAAAAAGTAATATTTGCAATTAATTTGTAACTTAATAAATTGTAAAAGCTCTTAAATAAATCTATTTATTTAAGAGCTTTTATGTTTTTATATTATTATTACTTTTATTAGCTTTTTTTCGTATTCTTTGAATTGCATTGTCTACCGCTTTAACAGGTGAGTCTAATTCCTTGGCTATTGTAACATAGCTTTCTCCTTTTATAAATCCGTTTAGAACTTGTTTCTCAAATTTACTCAAAGAGTTATTTATGGATGTATGTATTTCATTATAGTATTCTTGCTTTGTTATTGTATCTAACGGATCTTCTATTGAACGACTGTTAAATATGTCCATTAATTCCACACTTTGTTCATCATTGTCATATGCAGAAGCATTTAATGATAGGTATGAATTTAGTGGAATATGTTTTTGTCTAGTCGATGATTTTATTGCTGTTATCAATTGCCTCTCTACACATATATTTGCAAATGTTTTAAATGAACTTTGCTTATCTGGATCAAAGTTTTTTATCGCTTTGTATAATCCTATCATTCCTTCTTGCAATACATCATCTTTTTCTCCACCTGCTATGAAAAATTTGCTAACTTTTGCTTTTACTAAGTCTCTATATTTATCTAACAGATATGTTAGTGCTTGTTCATCGCCTTGCTTTATGGATTCTATAATTTCTTTGTCTGCTTTATCTTCGTATTTGTTTTCCATGTATTTTTAGTACCTCCAAAGGTTTTCTGTTCCCATTATATATTTCTATCCCAGTAAAGTCAAGGACTTTCACTATTTTTTTAGTAAAAGTCCTATTTTTTATCTTTATTGGTTAATTTCTTGTTTTATTATTTCCCATATGCTTTCATCTTCCATGTCTTTTGCCCATTCTGCTACTCCTGCTAGATTATTTTCTGGTATTAATGATAGTTTTTCTTTTAGTGATTTTTCATCTTCTATCCACATTTTTTTCGTTGCATTTCCATCTTGATACTCTACATAGTTTTGTTTTAAGTCATCTTTCCACTCAGGTTGTATCCCTTCTGGTATCACTTTGTTTATATCCTTCATGTTAACTGTTGCACTTTTGGCTGAACCATCTTGTTGCTCTGTCCATATTCTTGTGTAAAATGGTATTGCTAGTATTATTTTTGATGAGTCTATTTCTTCGGTTTTTAGATATTTTTCTAAGCTTAGTTTTGCCCAGTCATATCCTGCTGTTGTTCCTGGAGTTGTGCTTGCTACTCCATATTCATCATATGCCATGAATACTATATAATTTGCTACGTCTCCTATTACATGTCTATCAAAACACATTGACCATGTTTCTCCTCCATCTGGTGCTGTTGTATCTACTGATATTACATCTCCTATATCTTTTATTCTTGGTGTTAATTCTATTATAAATCTTGAATACAAATCTTTGTCTTCTTGTTTCATATTTTCAAAATCTATGTTTATTCCATCTAATTCATATTTTACACATACATTTGTTATTTGTTCTATTAGTTCTTTTCTTTTCTCATAATCGTTCATTATTGCAGAAGTTACTTCTATCATTCCTTCTCCAGCATTTGATACCATTGGCCATACTTTATAACCATTGTTATGAGCCCACTCAATATATCTCTTCCCCATATCTCCTACATTTTCTTGTAGTTTTCCATCATTTGTTACTCGGAAAAAGGCAGGAGATACTACATTAACTCCTTCTATTGTTGTTCCACTTCTATCAGGTGCTTTTTCACTTTCAGAATAATAGTCCCAAACCATGTTGATTTTTCCTTCTACTTGTTTTTCTTCTTCCATATTTCCTCTAACTTCTATTTCATTGCCTAGTTTATTTGTTTTTATATATCCTATTTTTCCTCCTTCTGTTCTAAC
>CANRKA010000052.1 GCA_947631025.1 uncultured Clostridia bacterium
TGGTGTAGATGTTTGGTTAAATACCCAAAGAAGACCAATGGAAGCATCAGGAACTAGTGGACAAAAAGCATCAGTAAATGGAGTAATAAACTTTAGTGTATTAGACGGTTGGTGGGCAGAAGGATATAATCAAACTAACGGATGGACAATAGGAACAAATAGAGAATATGATTCTTATGAAGCACAAGACCAAGCAGATAGTCAAAGTATGTATAGAACTTTAGAAGAAAAAATAATACCAACATATTATAAACAAGATAGAAATAGAATGTCTAAAGAATGGGTTGAAATGATGAAGAACTCAATAATTACAACAGGTGGAAAATATAGTACAGCGAGAATGTTGGTAGATTATACAACTCAATTGTATATGCCACTTTGCAAATTAACAAAAAAATATTATTCAAATATTGAAAATGTTGCTGAATATAATGCATGGAAAAGAGAAATTGCAAATAGTTGGAAAGACTTAAAAATAACACAAGTAAATAATTTAGATAATATAACAATAGATGCAGGAAATAACATAGAAGTAGCTTGTGAAGTTGAACTTCCAAATGTTGATGTAAACAATGTAACAGTAGAAGTATATTATGGCAAGATTCTAGATAATGGAGTAGTAGAAGATGTTAAAATTATTCCAATGACATTAACTGGAGAAGATGAGGAAAATAAAAAATATCATTATACTGCAAAAATTGAATTAACAACAGGTGGAAATTATGGCTATACATTTAGAATAATGCCAAGACATGAGATGTTATTAGAACCAACAAATTTGAATTTAATAAAATGGGTAACTACAAAATAAAAAAAGATTGTTAGCTTTTGCTAGCAATCTTTTGACATTAACATAAATTTATGCTATAATAACAATTCAAGATAAAATGCAAAAAAATAGATTACAAAAATTAATAAATTTTAGGAGGTGCTAAAATGGAATTATTAGACATTTTAGATAAAAACGGAAATGTTACAGGAAAAGTTGCAGACAGAAAAACAGTACATGAACAAGGACTATGGCATGCACATGTTGGAGTATGGCTAATGAACAAAAAAGGGGAATTATTATTTCAAAAAAGAGCAGCAACAAAGAGTAGCCTTCCTAATAAATGGTCTCGTACAGGAGGACATATGGATAGTGGAGAAACTCCAGAGCAAGCAGTTCAAAGAGAAACCGAAGAAGAAATAGGAGTAAAAATACCTATAGAAAATCTTGAACTATTAACAGTAGGAAAACAGGAAAAAAGGGCAAAAGAAGATGAGACAAAAATGATTAGAAACTTTGATTATGCATATTTTTCAGTTGTAGATTATAAACTTTCAGATTATACATTACAAGAGGAAGAAGTTAGTGATGTAAAATATGTAAGTATCGAAGATGTAATAAAAGCAAGAGATAATAATGATGATAGCTACGCTTTTACAACATGGTCTAGAGAAAGTTTTAATAAAATAATTGATTCTTTACAAAAGAAAAAAGAAGAATTAGGTCTATAATAAAAAAATAAAAAAGTTTTAGCTAAAATATACTTTTTTTCTTATATCCGTGTTATAATAGTAAAAAAATTAGGAGGGCAACAAGGTGGAAGAAGAAAAAAAGCAAGATAAAGAGGTTCAAGGATTGCAAGCAAAAAATTCGCAGAAACAATATGATAAAGAAGAAAACTTACCGGAACAAGAAATGGAAGAAAAGCTAAAAGAAGAACCAGTGAATAAAAAAATGACAATATTAAACTTTGCACTTATAATAGCAATATTTATAGGCTTAGGAATATACATGATAAGTGTAGATGGGATAGATAATATAATAGAAGTATTGAAAAGTGTAAATTATGGATGGGTATTTTTAGGATTAATATGTATAATAACCCATTGGCTATGTGAAGCAATAACATTACATTTCCCGTTAAAGAAATTATATAAAGATCATAAATTTTTTATTTCACTAAAAGTCGCAATGATAGGACAATTATTTAATAATATAACGCCATTTGCAACAGGTGGGCAACCGATGCAAGCCTATGAATTAACGCGAGATGGGAAAAGAATAAGTGATTCATTGTCAGTTCTAGCAATGAAGTTTATAGTTACGCAAACAGCTTTAGTAGTAAGCTCAGCAATTGTTGTTATATTCCAACTTGACTTTTTTATAAATTTGATGGGAGGATACATTTGGATAGCAGCAATAGGTTTTGCGTTAAATATTATTGCAATAGTAGGTGTGATTTTAGTAGGAATAAAGAAAAGCATAGTTACTTTTTTTACAACACCTATAATCAAGTTATTAGGTAAAATACACATATTAAAAAATCCAGAACATACAATAGAAAAGTTAGACCATAGTATTGATAATTTTAGAGCTCAATTTATTTATATGAAAGATGAAAAAATGATGGTTCTAAAAATGTTCATAACTTCAGTAATACAAAGTTTTGCATATTATGCAATAACATATGCAATATATAGAGCATTTGGTAATAGTGGAGTTTCATTATGGCAAATCATTCCAGCACAAGCATTTTTGCTACTAGTAATGATATTTATTCCAACACCAGGATCAGGACTTGGGGCAGAAGGAGGGTTTTACCTAATATTTAATTCTATTTTTAAAGAAGGTACTATAAATATGTCAATACTTTTCTGGAGATTATATACATTCTATTTACCAATTATAGTGGGAGCTTTATTCCTAATACCAGTAAAAAAATTATCTCGTAAAAAAGTAGAATAGATTGATAAGCAATTAAAATAAAAAGTGCTATAGATTATTAACTATAGCACTTTCTTTTTACTTTTAGTATTAACCCACAGCGTAAGCTTGAGGAGGTTAATTGTTTATCTATTTGTAATTTCTTCTAAATCTAATAATTCTTGCCATCTAGCATCAACTTCTTTTTGGAATTCTTCAATCATCCACTCATTACCAGGTTTAAACATGTGTTTAAATCTTTTTTGAGGTTTTAAAAATTCTTCAATAGGTAATTTCTTGGCTGGCTTATAAGAAATTGTATATTTGCCATCTACAACTTCATATAAAGGCCAATAACATGTTTCAACAGCAAGCTTATTTATTTGCATTAACATATCAGTAGGGTAGCCCCAACCTCTTGGACAAGGAGCTAATACATTTAAAAATGCTGGACCTTCTGTATAAATAGCTTTTTCAGCTTTTTCATATAAATCTTTAAAATTCATATATCCAATAGTTTGAGCAACATAAGGAATATGATGTCCTGCCATAATTTTAGCCAAATCTTTTCTTGATTGCATTTTTCCAGGAATAACTGAGCCAGCAGGAGATGTTGTTGTATCAGCAAATTTTGGTGTTGCTGATGAACGTTGAATACCTGTATTCATATATGCACC
>CANRKA010000053.1 GCA_947631025.1 uncultured Clostridia bacterium
AAATTAAAGATAAATAAAAAAACATATAAATAAAATTCAATATCTAAGAAATAAAAAAAGTATTATCTGAGTTTGTCACAATAAGAATTGAGTAAAACCGCTTTAATAATCTAATGTTTGTTGTATATTAAAGTTAACTAAATGATTTTACAGATAGAATATATAAGGTTTTATTGGTATGCTTTGATAGATACAGCACCAGATATTTTTGAAAACAGTAATATTGAAGATCACATTAAAAAAATTGAAGAAAAAGAAAAAATAGGAGTATGTCCTTCTTGTAAAAAAAATATTGTAGATAAAGTAAAATTCTATGGCTGTTCAAATTATCCAAATTGTAAATTTACTTTAAGTAAAGATTTCAGAAAGAAAAAATTAACTAAAAAAAATGTATCGGAACTTTTAGAGGAAAAAGAAACTATTGTAACAAATCTTAAAAGTAAAAATGGGAATAAATATAATGCTAAAGTAAGTTTAAACGATAATAATTTTATTGAATTTATAGGATTTTCTAAAAGTTAAATATTAAAAATTAAAAACATAATTTTAGATTTTCTTTTTTCTACTATTTATTTGTAAAAATGCCGATATATTACTATGATATGAAAAAAAGGAGTTGTATATATTGAATGAAATTTCTAAAAAAACAAATGTAACTGGTATTTTCTTCACTTTATTTATGTTTATTGTTATTATAGCAGGCTATTATGTTGAGGTTATAAGAGGTGATCGTACTATGGGTGTGATCTTATTTCTCGGTGCTTCCTTGCTTGTAATTTATGGCACAGCATTTGCACTTTTTAAGAAAGATCCCGAAACAAAAAAGATTAGCTATCTATTAATCTTTGGGTTTTTAATTCCATATGGCTATACCTTACTTACAAGTGTTTCAGTTATTGCCTTCGCCTTTATTGCACCGGTTTTTGTGATATCCTTTATGTTTTTTGAAAGAAAACTTGTCACGATATTGACTGTTATTGTAGGAGTTATGAATATACTTTTTGTTAGAAAAATGATTGCATTAGATGCCTACAGTAATGGAACGGATTTACTTTTAACAGTAGCTATACTACTAACTCTTTTGATAGGTAGTGCTTTTGTTGGATATTTTAATCAAAAAATGATGGACAGTGTAAAAACTATGCTAGAAGATGAACAAAAGTATATTAAAAATAAAGAAATTATAATAAAAGAAGTACAAGACTTTTCCTCTTTATTAGTTTCATCTGCTCAAGAACTAACAGCTACTTCACAAGAAGCAAGTAGTGTTGCTGAAGAAATGGCAAAAGCAATTGAAGATATTGCAAGTGGAGCTAGTAATCAAGCAGGAGATGTGCAAGCAGGACTTAGGGTTGTAGGTGAGATTGGTGATCTAATAGGTGATGAGCAGAACTTTATACTAGAGCTTGGTAAGGATTTAGAGAATATAGATCATATGAAAAGAGAAGGAACAGAAGCTTTACAAATATTACTTGGAGAAACAGAAACTCACGATAAAGCAATAAGAGATATTTCACAAAATATAAATCTAACTCAAGAAAGTGTTGGTAATATTGAAAATGTTGTTGATATGATTGCCAATATTGCAGAACAGACAAATCTTTTAGCACTCAATGCGGCCATTGAAGCAGCAAGAGCTGGCGAATCTGGAAAAGGTTTTGCAGTTGTTGCAGATGAAATCAGAAAATTAGCAGAAGAATCCAAGCGATTTGCAGATCAAATTACTGATATAATTCATTCTTTAACTGAAAATACATCTGTTGTAGTAGATACAATGGGAAATGTAATAAATATAAGTGATTCACAAGGCAAAAGTGTTAAAAAGACCCATGAAAGATTTTTAGAAATTGATAATGCTATTCGTAAAATTCAAGTTTCAATGGAAAATTTAAACAATTCAAGCAGAGCTGTTGACGAGAAGAAAAACGACATAATAAATTTAATTGGAAATCTATCAGAAGTATCGGAAAATAATGCTTCTGCCACTCAGGAACTTTCTGCTTCTATCGAAGAACAAACAGCAGGTATAGAGCAAACAGCTAATACAAGTGGTAATTTGACAGATTTAGCAATTGAATTAGAAACATCTATTTCAAAATTTTAAATTCTAAATAAAAATAAGGATATATTTTATTTAATAAATGGAATTAAAGTATGTTGGAGAAGTTGAAAAGTATATTAAGCAATTATCAATATATTTTACAAGAGGAGGATTTTTATGCAAGATATGTCATTATTATTTTCATTGTTGTTTATTTCTGGATCTTTAATCTGTCTTTTCTGGGGTGTTTATATAATTAGATTGAATTTAAAATCAAATATAAATAGAGTTTTTTTACTTCTTTGCATTGCATTAAGTATATGGTCTTTTGGATTTGCTATGGCAAACTCGTCTAGTAATCTAAATGCTGCTTTTTTCTGGAGGCGTTTTGCATCCATAGGAATGACTTCTATATTTAGTCTAATATTACATTTTCTATTGTTACTCACTAGACAAAATGAGGATAAAAAACTTAATAAAATCTTATATTTATTATATATTCCTGGGCTTATCTGCATGTATGTTTTTACATTTTCTTCTAGTTTCGCAATTGTTCAATATGATCTTGTGAAAACAGCTTATGGTTTAACAAATATAGCGTCAAATACCATATGGAATTATTTCTATTATTCTTATTATTCTTTATACATGATTCTTAGTCTAGTTATTGTTTGGAAGTGGAAAGATAGGATAAAAGAAAAAGCAAAGATTAGACAAGCTAACATTATTATAGTAACAATGTTAGCTGCTGCAATACTTGGAACTTTAACTGATATAATTTCTACCACATTTATGTCAAAACCCCTACCGCAAATGGCTCCATTGTTTATTTTAATGCCTGTATGGGCTATGTATTATGCAGTAAGGTATTTTGATATATTTAATGTAGAAACATCTAAAAAAGAAGAAATCATTGTAAGCAGTGAGGAACAAAAAAGTATATTTACCAATCTTTCAATAGCATTTACATTGCAGCGCTTTTAGCCTTTTTATCTGAGTATATACCTTATATGGGTGAAGAAAATGCTTCTAAGCATGCATTGACCAAGGGTTTAGTCATTTTAAGTGTCGGAATTATAATAAGAATCATTCAGAATATAAAAAAAGAACATGTAAGAACCAATTTAACTATCCTAATTTTAGTTTTAAGCGTTCCCATATGCTTATTTATGTTTATAAAATATGCAAGTGTAACAGTTTGGGCTTTTACCATGATAATGA
>CANRKA010000054.1 GCA_947631025.1 uncultured Clostridia bacterium
TAAATGTTTTTCTTAAATCATTATTTTTAAAATTATAATCTAATCCTACTTGCTCTTTTCCTGCATCTCCAGCTGTGATTACCACAGAATCTTTTCCTTGCTCTTCTGGATATTCTATAGTTTTTATTTTTTTATTTTCGTCGGTTGATGTAAATGTTACTAAACAGTCTTTAGAATCAGCGTTTTCCTTTTTTATTTCTATATTAATTTGTATTAATTCTGTTCCTGTTTCTTGTTTTTTTGCTAAATTAAGTTTTTGTATAGGAGCTTTTTTTAAAAGCACTACACACATAATTGCAATTAATATTAATGCTACTATTGCAATTAAAATTGATATTTTTTGTTTTTTACTTAAATTTTTAATAGCCTTCATTTGTTTTCTCCCATACATTTAATTATTTATTATTCTTATCTGTTTACTACTTTTTGTTAGTCTTTCACAATCATGTTTTTTAACTAAAATGGTGTCTTCTATTCTTATTCCAAAAATCCCTGGAATATATATTCCTGGCTCATTTGTTACTACCATATTCTCTTTTAAATAATTGTCTTTTTTTCCTACAAAAGGCAATTCGTGTATATCTAGTCCTACTCCGTGTCCTATAGAATGGTCTAATGTATATCCTTTTACATTAAAATCTGTTTCTACCATCATTGTTAAAATTCTACAATTTGCCTCGTCTTTAATTTCTTTCATTACTTTTTCTTGATTTTCAAGAACCAAATTATAAATATTTTTTTCTGCTTCTGTTATTCCTTCTACAAATATTGTTCTTGTCATATCAGACGAATACCCATTATACTTACAACCAAAATCCATAACAATTACATCATTTGATTTTATTTGTCTACTTGTTGGAATAGCGTGTGGCATAGAGCTATTTTCTCCAGATGCAACTATTATATCAAAAGCAATTCCATTTGCTCCATTATCTAACATATATTTTTCTATTTCTTTTGCTATCTGTTTTTCTGTCATTCCTTTTTTTATATATTTACATATATATTCAAATGCATTGTCTGTAATTTCACATGCTTTTTTTATGTTTTCTATTTCTTCGCTATCTTTTATCATTCTTTGTTTTTCTATTAATTTTTCTGTTTCAACTAAGTTGTTTATTTTGTATTGGTGCATATATTGCTTATACTTACTATATGTTACATAGTCTTCCTCAAATCCAACGTTTTCACAAAAAATAAAAAAGTTTTCATAATCGTGCATATCTAAATCGCTTACATTATATACTGTTATTTCATCATTTATAGTTAATGTTTTATTTACAGCTTCTATATATCTTGGATCTGTAATAAATATATTTTCTTTTCTTGTAAGTAAAAGAATTCCTTCGGCTTCAATGTTTGTTAAATATTTTATATTAATAGGATTTGAAACTATCATACCTTGCATATCTAGTCCTTTTAATTTATTACGCAAGCATATTATTTTATCATTCATTTAAAATCCTCCTTTAGAATTTATCCCTTATACATACCTAAAGTTAATATTTTTAATAAAGCATATAAAATAATATCAAATGGTACAAATATTGATATAAATGTTGCAATAATAATAAATGGTCCAAATGGTATATAGTCATCTATTTTTTTTATTTTTGTAACTAATAGTAATATACTTAAAACCGCTCCTATTAAAAATGACATTATTGCTATTGCTATAATATTTTGGAAACCAAAAATTAATCCTAGTGTACCCATTAATTTAACATCTCCAAATCCCATAGCTTCTTTTCCTGCTATTAGACCTCCAATAACTGTAATAAGTAAAAAAATTCCTGCTCCTGCTACCATTCCAAGTAACAAATTAATTGCCATATTTATATCTGAAATACCATAAATAAACATAAATACAAGTGCTATTTCAAAAAGTGTTAATACTAATCTATTCGGTATTATTTTTAATCTATAGTCTATTATAAATACGCAAATTAGCATAGGTGCTATAATTATATATTTTATAAGTTCTAAATTATTTATATAATCTGTATTGCTCCAACCAAATTTATAAAGTAAAACTACATTTATTATACAATTCATTATTATTAAAATGTAATTTGGTTTAAATTCTTTTTTATATTCCTTAATTATATCTTTTGAAAATACTTTTTTATATTCTGGTAGTCTTTTATTAGCCCAATCTATTAATTGTCCAGTTAACATACCTAAAAATATTAAAGCTACATAATATAAAATATGAATATTATTTATGTACATTTATTTACTCCTTTGTATTATTTAAATATTTTTTTATTATCCAATTTTCTATTGGCCTTTTTAATACAGTTACCCATATATCTTTTTGAGCAATTGGTTTTACCAATATAGAAAACATCTTACTTCTATTTGCACCTACTACATCTGTAAAAATTTGGTCACCTACTACAGCTATATTTTCATTATTCTCATTTAATAGTTTTTTTACTTTTATAAATCCAAATTTAAGTGGTTTCATTCCAAAATAAAAATATGGTATATCTAATATTTTAGCTATTTTTTTTACTTTTTCTATTTTATTAGAATTTGATAAGATACAAAGTTTTATATTATTTTGTTTCATATAACTTACCCATTCTTCTAAACCATTGAGCATATTTTCATTTATATCTATTAAAGTGTTATCTACATCTAAAACAATCCCTAATATATTATTTTCATTTAAAAATTCTATAGTAATATCTGTAACTTTGTCTATATATTTTTTTGGATATAATATCATTTCTTCATTCCTTATTTTTATTAATTGTATATATTTTAGCATAAAAAATATATTTTTCAATTGTTTTTTAGCAAAAAAACAATTTGAATCAAATGTCGTAGTTATCTACAACTTTTTTTATCTCTTGAACAATTGATACAAATACAAATCAATTTATTAAAGTATATCATAACTTATATAAATTGCAATAGTATAAATATAACATTTTTTCAAAAATTTGTTCTGCTTACTTGTTTTTTATCTAATAATGTTGTATATTGGTACACATAGGAAATGAGAATAAGCAGATGTGGTTTTGCCACCAATTTTTACGAATCTTCGTAGGAAAGGTGGTGATGTTTATGGTTAAAGTAATACTATTTTTTATAATAGCATTTATGCTATCTTTAACATTAAACATTGCCTTGGCTACAGTTCTGTATAAGAACTGGGTCCAAAAGCAACTACATAAATAATAAAAACTCACATCTGTACTTTGACGAGTAGATGTGAGTTAACTCTATTCGGCAAAACC
>CANRKA010000055.1 GCA_947631025.1 uncultured Clostridia bacterium
CATAGTATATTTTTATAGCTCTTTGCCTATTTTCTATTCTAATTAATCATATCATTTTTTTGTTTACATCGTCAACTTAAAAAAAGACGAATTTTTCGTCTCGTATTCTTTTATTTTTTGTAAATATTTAATAAATCTTTTTCCATATCCTGTACACATTGGTATCTATTACATAATTCTACTTCAGTCGCTTTAGAATATATTTTTTCAATCTCTGGGTCAATATTTAATATATAATCTCTTATTTTAGGTAAATGTCCAGACAATTTATTTTTAATGATATTTTCTTTTTTTTCATTTTTAAAAATCTGTGTTTCTGTTACTAATTCAAATAAGATAATTCCTACAGAATAAATATCGCTTCTTGAATCCAGTGGCAATTGTCGATATTGTTCAGGAGAACAATATCTTATACTAGCATATTTTTTGAAACTAGTATTCCCTTGATATCTTGCTATGCCAAAATCAATTAAATATATTTCTTCTTTATTAATAATTATATTACTTAATTTAATATCACTATGAACTATATTTAAACTATGAATGATTTTCAAAATATTTAATATTTTTATAATTATTTTAATAGCTTTTTTAGTATTTATGTATCTTATATTTTCTAAATTATATCCTTCAATATACTCATAAGTAATTGATAATTGTTTATCATTAATATCGATTATTTTTGGGAAATATTTATATTTTTGCAATATCTTTAATATTTCTTGTTCATTTTTAATCATATTTCTTTTTTCTTCCGTTATATTTTTTATAACTTTTTGAAAATATTTCTTATGATTAGCATAATCTGTTATAACATTATAATTAGAATTTTTATTAGATGCTATGTTTTTATAACTTTTTATACTATTTACATTTCTTTTCTGCATCTCACTCATTTTATCACCAATAATAATTTTTCTTATTTTTTATTATTGAAATCTATTCCATCAATACTTGTATTATAAATCCAATCTTTTAAATCAGTTTCATCTCCAGTTTCATAAAACTTAATTAATTTTTCGAAAAATATAGATTGATTTTCTTGAGAAATTGTTATGATACCACAACCATTGTCAATCATAATTTTATTTGCAAATAGCATAGCAACTCTTTTATTTCCATCGATAAACATTTGTCTTCTCATTATCCATAACATAATTTCTATAGCAATTTCTGTTTTGGTCTTTTGTTGATTCAATAAACTTTCTAATTCTTCTTTTATTTTACTTTCTAAAGGAAATTCTGGTTTCCAGGAAGTTCCCCCTATATTTACAGGTGTACTTCTTAATTTACCTAAATTTTCATTTTCAAGTATAAATTGCCATGCATATTTTAAATTATTAATAGCAATTATATTATCTACGGTCAGACCATTGACAATTCCTCCATCATAGATTACTTGCGTTTCAGGATAAGTAACACCTATTCCTTCTAAATTAGCACTTTTCCAAATATAATCCACAATATTTCTTTTAGCAATAAATACATTTTGCTCTCTGGTTAATTCAAATTTATTTTTCATAAATTTTATCCCTTCTTATGTATCATTTATTTTTAATATTATACCATGATTCCCTTAAGAAAGGAACTAAACCCAAAAATTTATATTTTGAAATCAAATAATTTCATTATTATATATATAAGTTTTCTATCTATATGGATTATTCTACATGATTAATTGAACCATCTTTATTGTAATAAGTTGTACTAGTTATAAGTCCATCATTATTTACTGTATACACATAATTAATGGTTTTTCCATCTTCATTGTAATAAGTTATACTTCCATCCTTATTTTCTATATAATCAATTGTTTTTCCATCTGCCCGATAATTAATTGCCCCACCATTTTCAGTTGCTTTACGAATGCGTGTAATTTTACCTTCATTATAAAAAGTTCCAGTACCATCCAAGCTAATTTTTAAAGTTACATCACCATCATGTGCTTCACAAGTTCCATCTGGATAAAAAATAGCATAGTTATTCTCATCTTGATCCGTAGCCTGATAGAGTGCTGCTTCATTCCAACTATTATTTAATTCAGGATAACCTTTATCTATATTTAGATATTGATTTATTTTTACTGTGCCATCTGGTTGTACTAATTTAACTATTTTACCCTTAAAATCTAAATATTCAATAGTGCCATTGGATTTTTTAATCCTTTCATCATAATATATATATTTTCCTCTAGGACCTAACGTTTGGTGATACCAGTGAAGTCCTTCGAAAGAAGGATTATGTATTTCTATAAGTTCTGGAAGTTTTGTATCATTTTCAGGATCTGACATTTCTTTGACCTCTAACTGGTAATCTATTTTAAATTGAAACGAACTTTCTATCATATCTTGAATTACTTTCGTTATACTACCTTCATTTTTTTCAATTAAAACATTATCCTCTATTTCTTTTCTTCTGTTATATTCTGCAAATTTATCTGCAAAACTATACTGAGCAGCTTGTTTCAGAAATTGATAATTTTCTTCTACTTTTTTTGTTTTTTCTATATCTTTATGAAATGATGCATTCATTACATGTACCATATCTTCTGGTTTTGCTTTATTTTTTTCTACTTTACTTGTTGATTGTTCGGCTGTTACACCAGTTTGATTATTTTGGGAATTTTGACTCATAGGAAATCCAGTTACATTACCATTATAGATAAAATGATACATATTATTGGTATACGTTTTTAATTCGGGCAACTTATTTAAGTTACTACTTATTGTACTTTCACTTACATTCCCTCCATTTTTTGCTATTTTATTTTCTATTCCTTCTATATTCTCTATATAACTTTGCCAATACTTTTCTATCGATTCATAATAACTTTGTACTTTTCCATATTTTTCTTTTAAAGTTTGATACATTCTTTGGATAGTACTACTTGTATTTCTTGATATATAACTTCCAATTAATACTGTATATGCTTCTTGACTAAATGCACTTTTTTCATTTGTAAAATTTGTTTTATAACTTTTTAAACTATCCACATTTATTTTTTGTATTTCACTCATTTTATCACCA
>CANRKA010000056.1 GCA_947631025.1 uncultured Clostridia bacterium
ATAAGAAGTTTTTTAGAAGGATTTGCATTACTTGTAAATAACAATAGCTTTGGAAATCCGATATCTATTAAAGAAAGTTTTGATATTTCGCTAGAGATACTTATAAATGGTATAAAGTCTTTAGAAAATAAGGAAATATGAATATTAATATGAAATAAGATGTGAAAGGATGTTAAAATGAAAACAAAAATTAGAATTATTTTATTAGTAAGTGTAGCAATTGTTATTTCAATAGCCTGTAACGTAAATGCTGCTACACCATATTTTACAGGTAGAAAATCAGAGCATGTAAGAAAACAAGAATATTTACATGGAATTACAGAAGAAATGTGTACAGCAAACTATTGGAAAGATAAAAACTTTATTGAAATAAATAAACAATTAATGACAAGGGGACAGATAGATGTTTTAAACAGAAAAATCGTTGATGGAAGCGGTACAATGGTATTTGATTTGGAGGAGTTACAAGAAACCTTTGACGCAGACCAAATAAGAGAATCACTTGCAAGTGCTGCAATTCCAACAAGAGATTTTTACATAAAGGGTCAAAAAATAGATAATCAAGCATATTTCTCAAAAATAAAGCAAGCAATTTTAGAAACAGGGTATACTGGACAACAGCAGTCAAAATATGGAATATGTACTAATAGAGTAGATATGAAAGATTGGCCAGTAGAAGATGTTTTAGGATATAGTGCTACTGATACAGACGATGAAATGCAAAGTTCAGCAATGAATACTAATGAGCCATTTTTAATAAGAGCAAAATGTGAAATAGATGGACAAATTTTTTATTGGGGATATTCAACGAATTGCAATGGTTGGGTAAGTGGTAAAAATGTAGCAATATGCGAGACAAAACAAGAATGGGTTGATTACTGGAAAGTTGCTACAAACGTAAATGATTTTGTAACAGTTGTAGGAAGTAGAATAATATTAGAGGGTGCAAATTTACAACCTGTAAGTTTAATGTTAGGAACAGTTTTAAAGTTAGTACCTGAAACAGAAATTCCAGCAGATTTAGCTCCACAGGCAGCTACAAATTATATAGTTTATTTTGCATCAAGAGATAAAGATGGAAAGGCACAAAAGACATATGCAGTATTAAATAAAAATTTAGAATTACATCAAGGATATTTAAAATTGACACAAGATAACATTTTAGATGTAGCTTTTTCGTGCATAGGAGATGAATATGGCTGGGGCGGAATGAATGGCAATATGGACTGTTCTTTATATACAAGAGCTATCTATAAATGTTTTGGAATAGAACTACCTAGAAATACTACATGGCAAGAAAAAGTACCTGATAAGTATACTAATGTATCAACAATGGAAATTGAGGAGAAAAAGCAATACATATCAACATTACCAGCAGGTACATTATTATATATTTCTGGACATACAATGGCTTATCTAGGTATGGACAAAGACAAAAACTTTGTAATAAGTGACTTAGGTACAGTTGTAGACGAAATAGGAGATGTTGTAATAAAAGATGTTCATGCAGTAGTAGTAAATTCCTTAGACGTTAGACGTGGTAGCGGGGCAACTTGGCTAAGTCAAATAACTGGAGTTATTTCATTCATGGATCCAATAAATTTAACCGATTGTGATGTAAAAATAGAAAATGAAAAACTAGTATATGATGGAACAGAAAAAGAACCAAAAGTAACAGTAACATATGAAGGAAAAGAATTGTATGAAGGAGCGAACTTTGATGTAACATATTCTAATAATATAGACATTGGAACAGCTACAATAGAAATAACAGGAGTAAATAATTTTAATGGAACAGTAACTAAAAATTTTGTTATAGAGAAAGAACCTGAAAAACAAGAAGAAAATCCAGGACAAGAAGAGAAGCCAGGAGAGGAAGTAAATCCAGGAGGAGAAAAAGAATCAGGAAAAGATGAGGAAACAGGTAATGAAAATAAGCCAGAAGACAAAAATAAAACACCACTAGAGGCTATGAAAGACAGTCTAGCAAATCTAAAATTACCTTTTACAGGAGCTGAAGATTATGGCTATTTTTCAACACCATATTTCTATATACATATACTTGCAATATTAATAGTTTTTGCAATTTACATATTAATACGTAAAAAAGAAAATAACAAATAATTAATGACTATAATGAAAAGCAAAAAAGTAATAATAGACAAGATTTAGAAATAACATTTACAGATAATGTCATTAATAAAAGGAGTAGTAACAGGAATATCTTTTGTTCTTATTACATTTGTTGCAATATCATTAATTGTATCATCAATAATATATAATAAGTTATTAACGTTTTAAATATATAAAATAAAAGAAAGAGAGGAAAGAAAAATGGAAGAAAGTAAGAAAAATCTAAAAATAGTTAGTTACATAGTTATTATTTTAGCAATTTTCAATTTAGTTCTTTTAGGAATAGGATTTGCAAATGGACAATTTAAAAATGACATTGAAGTAAAAATTCAAAAAATGAAAGAGAGTGGCTCAACAGCTGAAGAGATAGATCGAGATCACGACTTAATCTACAATATATTATTTAATGGAACAATAGCAGGAGTTGGACTTAGTACATTATTATATATATATTTAGGCGTTAAAGGATTACATCAATCAGAAGAAAAAGGTAAAGGAAAAGCTAATTTAGTATGGGCAAAATTATTATTTGTACTAGGAATTATGTCAGTAATTATGTCGGTTATTTCTTTTGGGGAAACATCAATTAGCTCATTCATATCAAGTATAACAAGTCTAATAATAATTTACTATTATATGAAATATGTTAAAGGAGTAGTAGAACCAAAAGAAGAGGCTGAAGCAAATTAAAATGTAAATATCTACATAAAAAATAAAGAAGGAGAGAAAGTATGAGTTTAGTATTAAAAAACGTATCAAAAAATTTTGGCAGT